>CAIPFN010000061.1 GCA_903864265.1 uncultured Bacteroidales bacterium
CCGCATTTTGTAAATGAAAAACCAGGAGCAAGTCCCCAGGGTTTTATTCCCTGAATTCTTAACTCCTGATTCTGATTTACAGGCCGAATGGTAAATTTAAAAATTAAGGGCAGGGTTCAGTTTGCCGACAGGAAATAAATCGTTAAAAGTTTCAACCGATACCCCCACCCTAAGTCTTTAACCCTAAGCAAGCAATTCTCTCTCTTTTAACCATCCTCCTTTAACCTTTAACCTTTAGCCTTTAACCTTTAACCTTTAACATTTAACATTTAACATTTATATCATTCTTATATCTGCGGCCCTGCAGCTACCAGGCTTTTCCCCTCTTCGTTATCCGTATATTTTGCAAAATTTTCGATGAAACGTTTGGCCAGATCAAGGGCCTTTTCATCCCAAACGGATTTCTGCTCATAGGTATCGCGTGGGTCGAGCACGGCTGAATTTACGCCATGTAACTGAGTAGGCACTTCCAGGTTAAAGAAAGGGATAATCTTTGTGGGCGCATGATCGATAGAACCATCCAATATAGCGTCAATAATGGCGCGGGTATCGTGTATGGAAATACGTTTTCCGGTTCCGTTCCAGCCTGTGTTCACCAGGTAGGCTTTAGCTCCTGATTTTTCCATGCGTTTTACCAGTTCAACTGCATATTTGGTGGGATGCAGCGAAAGGAAGGCATTACCAAAACAAGCCGAGAAAGTGGGTTGAGGCGAAGTAACGCCCCTTTCGGTGCCGGCTAATTTTGCCGTAAAGCCCGAAAGGAAATGATACTTGGTCTGTTCGGCGGTAAGTTTCGAAACGGGAGGCAACACTCCGAACGCATCGGCAGTAAGGAATATCACTTTTGTGGCATGCCCACCCTTGGACACCGGTTTTACGATATTTTCGATGTGGTAGATAGGGTAGGAGACGCGTGTGTTCTCCGTTTTGGAGCTGTCCGAAAAATCAATTGAACCGTCATCGTGTACGGTCACATTTTCGAGAAGGGCATCCCTGCGTATTGCGTGAAAAATATCCGGTTCATTTTCCTTGCTCAGGTTGATGCATTTGGCATAACAACCGCCTTCGAAGTTAAACACTCCGGCATCGTCCCATCCGTGTTCGTCGTCGCCTATCAAAGCCCTTTTCGGGTCGGCTGAGAGGGTAGTTTTCCCGGTTCCTGAAAGACCGAAGAAAATAGCTACATCTCCATCTTTACCCAGGTTGGCTGAACAATGCATGGAGGCAATTCCCCTGAGCGGAAGATAATAATTCATCATCGAGAAAATACCTTTCTTCATCTCGCCTCCGTACCACGAGCCCCCGATCAGTTGCATACGTTCAGTGAGGTTGAAAACCACGAAGTTCTCCGAGTTCAAACCTTGCTCTTTCCAGTCCGGATTGCTGGTTTTGGATGCATTCAATACCACAAAATCAGGTTTGAAATCCAGAAGCTCTTCATCGGAAGGACGGATAAACATATTTTTTACAAAATGAGCCTGCCAGGCCACTTCAACAATAAAACGGACCTTCAAGCGGGTATCGGGATTGGCGCCGCAATAGGCATCCATCACGAACAGTTTCTTTCCGGATAGTTCTTTTTGTGCAACCGATTTCAGGTGATTCCATGTCTCGGTCGAAACAGCCTTGTTGTCATTCTTGCCAATCGTTGACCACCAAACAGTATTTTCGGAAACGGAATCCCGGACAATGTATTTATCTTTGGGCGAACGGCCGGTGAAGATACCTGTATCTACATTTACGGCTCCCAGGTTGGATAATTTGCCACGTTCGTATCCTTTGAGTGTAGGATCCATTTCGAGCTGAAAAAGATCTTCGTACGCCAGGTTGTAATACACCTGGTCAACTCCAATGATTCCGTATTGCTCCAGGTCAATACTGATTCCGGGTTTGTTTACTGCAATTGCCATGAGTAAGCTGAGTTTTAATTGAATGGTTGTGAATTTGGTTTGATAAATAGAAACACATTTTATACTTTACAAACAAATATATTTCTACTTGATTGGTTGGGACAAATATATAAAAAAAGGTAAACATGCATCCCGCTTAATATTCAAATATGTCAGCTTGTAATTTTATCTTTGTCATATTTTCTTTAAAAGTCAGTATC
>CAIPFN010000062.1 GCA_903864265.1 uncultured Bacteroidales bacterium
CGGCGACTGTATGATGCCCTGAAATATAAATATGCACCCTTCGTTAAGCGAAAATCTGTAGTACACAAATCTGAACTCGACGACTGCCAATCTATTGAACAGCAATTATTTTTTTCGGATTAGACGCAAGGTGGGTTAAACAGAATTGATATTTATATGATTTAAGTCAGTTTATTAACCAGTAACGGCCTATTTGCAGCTCTGCCCGATGCCCATTATTTACAATCAAATTACCCTTTACCTGTTCATTGAAACCTCTTTAGTAAATTCAATATCCAATCTGATCGTTTCTTTTCGTATTTTTGCATCCGGTATGAAGAAACTTAAAACTATAGCTTCCATAATGGCTGTACTTATCGCGCTGCTGATGAGTTTCGACGATAGTTTTGCATTTTGCTTTAACGTTAACACCATCGAAATGCCTTCGGAGACCGATTGTTCCGATGTAACTCACCATCATCATTCTTCCCTTACCGACCATTATTTCCAGAAAAACGCTATTGCACGCCCAGGATACGAATCTGTAAGCTCTTTAAACCTGTTTTCAAAAAGCCAGAGCATTACCGATCACTACCTCTCATCCATCTGGCAACCGCCCCAAATTTCCTGTTAATTTCCTGTATCTATTTACAATAGATAAATGCCCGCTTATGATGAACGGGCTGTATTTTTATATTTCAGGCATTAACATAAATACCTACCAGATGGGAATAGAAGATTTTTTCGAAGACAAATATAAACGCTATGATCACGGCCATTCTAAAAAGCACCAGGATGATCATGCATCACACAACAACCGTGTACATGATCAGCACGACCCCTACGGGTATAAGCCCGATAACGATCATGGCTACGATGAGCATCAACATGAAGTCCATAGATACCAGGATGGCTATTACCCCCGCGAACACCATCACGATGATCATCCGTTTCGGAACGGGTACAGCCAACATGGGCGGAATCATGTTAACCTATGGCAACCCTTCCTGGCAAAAGTAAACAGCAAGCCCGGATTAAAATTCGCTCTCATAGCGGGCGCCGTCGTGGTGCTGCTGTTGCTTTTCGCTTTGGTACTAGCCCTTTTTCCATGGCTGGTAAAGCTCTGGGATGCTTTTGCAAAGAGCGGCTTACAGGGAATATTGGATAATCTCCTAAAAGGATAATAGCCATATGACCGAACATATGATAAATGAGAAAAAGAGGGTTGCAGGGATTTCGGTCTTTGCAGCCATCTTCTTAACAGGCTTTAAACTGCTGATCGGAATAGTCACCGGTAGTCTGGGCATACTCTCCGAGGCATTGCATTCAGGCCTTGACCTGGTTGCGGCAGTGATAACCTACTTTTCGGTACGTATTTCCGACAAGCCAGCCGACAAAAGCCATCACTTCGGGCATGGGAAAATTGAGAACTTCTCGGCCCTTATCGAAACCATACTGCTGGTGATCACCTGCGTATGGATTGTGTACGAAGCCATTAACCGCCTGCTTACAGGTGATATTCACATTGAAGTTACCATGTGGAGTTATATTGTGGTTGTAACATCCATTGTTGTTGATGTTTCACGCTCGCGTGCCCTGTACAGGGTAGCGCATAAGTATAACAGCCAGGCCCTGGAGGCGGATGCGCTGCATTTTTCGACTGATATCTGGAGTTCGGCTGTGGTATTGGCCGGACTGGTTTGTTCCAATTTCGGGATATACGCGGCTGACGCCATTTCGGCCCTGGGCGTCGCCCTGATCGTTCTGTCCATATCATATAAACTTGGCCGCAGAGCCATAGATGTACTTCTCGACAGAAGTCCTGACAAGCTCTGCGAAGAGATTGCAGGCATGGTAGGATCGGTGCCGGGCGTGAGACAGTTTCATGATTTAAAAGTAAGGGTGGCCGGAGCTGATACTTTCATTAATGTTACCATACATGTTAATCCGGAACTGAATGTCAGTGATGCCCATTCCATTTCGCATAAAGTTGAAGAAATCATTAGTGAAAAGATTCAACGCTGCGAAATACAGGTGCATTATGAACCGGAGGAGTATAATGAGATGAATGTGGCCGATGCAGCAGTGGGCGACTGGCAGAAAGCTGGGCCGGCATAAAAGGGTGAAGGGAATGCTGCCCTACGAAAAATGACGGAAAAGGACACGAAGGGAAGCCATGGAATGCCCTTTTGCTTCCACTTATGCAATACCTGGCTAAATGTAAATATGCATTCGCAATTTGAGTTAAATCCATTATCACTTACTAACCATATCAATAAATTAAAGACTATGAAAACATACATCTGGACTCTGCCAACGAGGATTTTCCATTGGCTGCTGGTAATAGGAATGATTGCCGCTTATTTACTGGGAGAAGAAGAAGAACTGCTCAACTTCCATTCGGCCGTTGGATATACGGTTGGAATACTGATTATTTTCAGGATTATCTGGGGATTTGCCGGGCCGAAATATTCCCGCTTCAGTGATTTCCCCATAGGATATCACTCCCTTAAAACATTTATTACCGATATGAAGGGCAGTAAAACCCGGTCACCGGGTCATAACCCGGCCGCTTCCGTAGTGATGTTGGGCATAATACTGTTCACCCTGATGATTGTTATTTCCGGCACCCTGCTGCTGGCATCGAAGGGACAGGGGTTTTTCAACCAGTTGAGTATAGGAGCCTCATCCCATACCCTGAAGGAAATCCATGAAATAACCGTGTATATTGTCATCGGGCTAGTGATTGCTCATTTAGCCGGAAACCTGGTCGACTTTATTTTCAATAACAAAGCCGGCACCTTAGCATCCATGATCACCGGGTATAAGAATGTGGATGGAGAAAACGTGCAGTTGAATACCTTACAGAAGATCCTGGCAACAGTCGGACTTGTTTCGGCCCTGGCCATATTCCCGTATACGCTGCTTAACCAAAAAATCAGTCCGAAGACGGAAAACCTGGAACAGGAAAAGCAGGGAGGAGAAAATCAGTCTGAAAAAGATAAAGATGAGGACTAATTCCGGGATATAAACCGGCAGCCCATGCAGCCATGCAGGATCAGCATTGCAGGCTGCATGGAATAAAAAAAAGGATAATCCTGTCATGCAGCCCGCACAGGTTCACAGCAACATCAGCTGTGCGCCTTTGTGTTCCTTATGCTGTAGTATTTACAGTTTATGAACAGGAAGTTGAAACCGGGAAATAAATCCTGTTATGGAATTCAAAAAAAATGCTGCCCGGCCTCAGTCTTTACTTAAACCTCAGCCTTCCACTTCCTTTGCCTTTTCCCAGTAAACGTCCATTTCGGCCAGGTTCATATCGTGAAGGCTTTTGCCTTCCGCATTCACGGCTTTTTCGAGGTATTTAAAGCGCTTGATAAACTTGCGGTTGGTCCGTTCGAGGGCCGTTTCGGGATTAACATCGATAAAACGCGCGAAATTCACCAGGGCAAACAGCAGATCGCCAAACTCCATTTCCGTTTTAAGCACATCGGCACCGTTAGCCAGTTCGTGCTTGAGTTCAGCAATCTCCTCCTCCACCTTTTCCCATACCTGTTCCACATTGTCCCAGTCGAAACCCACTCCACGGACTTTGTCCTGTATACGATAGGCTTTAACAATGGCAGGCAACGACATGGGTACTCCCTCCAGCACGGATTCGCGTCCTTCGGTGAGTTTAATCTTTTCCCAGTTGTCTTTTACATCGGTGGCGCTGTTCACTTTTACATCCCCGTATATATGCGGGTGGCGGCCGATGAGCTTTTCGTTTATTCCTTTTAAGACCTCCGCAATGCCAAACGACCCGGCTTCCTCGCCCAGTTTGGCATAGAAAACAAGGTGTAGCATCAGGTCGCCGAGTTCCTTGCGTATCTCATCCAGGTTTTTTTCGAGTATGGCATCGGAGAGTTCGTACATTTCTTCTATGGTAAGATGCCTGAGCGAGTCGAAAGTCTGTTCCTTATCCCAGGGGCACTGTGCCCTGAGTTCGTCCATAATTTTAAGCAGCCGCTCAAATTCTATCAGTCGTTGATCCATTTCGGGTATTTTTTTTTTTTTTGACAAAGGTACACAATGAAGTAGTTCCAAATTGCCCGGTTCATTAGTTTGCCGGAACAGCCAAAGGAAAAGTATTTTTGCCGCCGGAGGGCCCTTTTTCGCATCCCGGGGCAACCCGGATAGCGAGAGTCAACAGAGTCATACTATGGTATGCTGAGTTAAATACTGGCATTTACCCTTCCTTTTCAGGTCAAATTGCCTAAAAAAATCCTCATTTGAAATAAAAGCTTTGTCACGTGCACGAATGGGCGTAATTTTGCGTTATTCTGCCGGCCTTATCACGGGCCATTTTTATTAAGCGTTTACGAATGCCCCTGAAAAAAATAAAATTATCGGTTTTACTTGTAGTGATGCTGGTGCTTTTTAAAGTACCGGTTATGGCTCAGCATAAGTTATGGGGCTCGAACCTTTTACTCGAAGGAAGGGTGAATTATGGTTTTATGATCAACCACCATCTCGAAATGAAGATTTTCAACGCTCATTTCCCTGCTTTCGAAATTAACCTTGGAAAAGAAACCTTCGGCCGCGAACGATGGGAATACATGTACGGATACCCTATCATTGGCGTAAGCTACTGGTATTCGCAGCTGGGGAACTCAAAATACCTGGGAAGCGCCAACGCCGTTTTCCCGTACGTCAACTACCCGATTATCCGTAACGGCAAACATGAGCTCAACCTCCGGGTAGGGCTTGGACTTGCGTACCTGACAGAGCGGTTCGACAGGCTGTCGAACTATAAGTATATTGCCATAGGTTCGCATGTTAACGCAGCCATCAACCTTATGGCCGAATACCGACGGCGTATCAGCCCCCGCATGAATGCAGCCCTGGGCTTATCGCTGATGCATTTCTCGAACGGATCGACCAAAACGCCGAATTACGGAATTAACACACCTTCGATCAACCTGGCTTTTGCATACCGTCTGAGTAAGGAAAACTCATTCCAAAGCAAGAAACTGACTCCCGGGCTTTACATTTTTGAATTCCCGGGAACCAAATCGATCGATTTATCCATAGGGGCCACTGCGGCGTACAAAGACATGGGCAGCGAATACGGGCAAACTTTTATGATTTACAATTTCTTCGGAAAATGTAATGAAACAATTTTCGTTTAAAAGCAGCGCAGGTATAGGTTTCGACCTCACCTATGACCAATCGGATTTCTATTTTGCACGGCTGAATAAGGTTACCTACCTCTACCCTGGCGAAATCATGCGGTTTGGTATAGGGCCGGCTTACCAGCTTAAAATGGCCCGGCTGTCATACAATTTCGGCTTAGGCTTTTACCTGAGAGCCAAACTTGCTCCTAAAAAAACCTATTTCAAACTGGCTATACAATACCAGATAACACCAGGTCTTTTTGCAAACCTCACCCTGCGGACTCATTTCGGACAGGCTGACTTCGTGGGCATTGGACTGGGTTATACCATTCCCTGGATTTACAGCAAAAAAACATGATTATGCGGACTCTTCTGCCATTCCTCCATATAAAACCACGGCAAAAAATCCTGCTGCCGGTCCTGCTTGCTGCCGTTTGTATCCTTCTTACTTCGTGCGGGAAAGATCAGTTGTTCGATTTCGCAAAAAGTACCGGCAAAAACGTGACTATCACCCGGAAGGTAGATAATAATTTCACCAAAATATTCCTGAATAACGATGTGGACCTGGTAATAACACAGGGCGGCACCTACAGCATTAAAGTCGAAGGGGGCGAAAACCTTTTGCCCGGGATCGAAACTTCGATAAGCGACAGCATTCTGACCATCAAAAACACAAATACCTTCAACTGGCTGCGTTCCTACGACAGGAAAATAACGGCTTATGTCACCCTGCCACATATTCTGGACCTGCACTATGAGGCAACCAGTACGGTTACCAATACCGATACTATACGGGAAGATTCGTTGTTTGTAATTGCCACCGGGGGATCGGGCTACATTAAGTTGCTGGTCGATATTGGTTCATCCCATTTTTCGATCAACAAAGGTTCCGTCGATATGGATATTAGTGGCAAATCAGGCGTGAATTACATCTATTCAAATGGCTTTGGCCCTTTTCATTGCCTTGATTTAAAAACCGAAACCACCTTTATCAGTAATTTCAGCACCAACGACTGTTATATCAACGTTGGATATTTCCTGGGATATAATATCACGGGTCTTGGAAACATTTACTACCAGGGCCTGCCCGAAATAGTTCCGGACCTGGTAAGCGGGCAGGGAAAACTGATTCCCTTACCCTAAAAAGCAATACGGCCTTAATAAACCTCGTTTTCGTGATGAAATAAGCTGAAGCCGGAAAGAGAAAGCCGGAAGAAAATTCTCAACCTATCAGGAATGATATTCACATCTACCCGGCCTTGGCGATAGCTATAATAACCTTCCATTAAACCAGGACAAGTAGTGGCCCTTAAAAACTACCAAACAGACCCATGAAAAGCAGTATATTGAAAATTATAGTCCTTGCCATTTTGTTAAGGCTGCTCTATTTTATTTTTGCATTCACGGTGTCAGAGTTAAATACCGGTTATCATATCGAACTGAACAAGACCGAGTTTTTTTCATTATTTAAACGCAACGATTCATTCTGGTATCAGAAAGCAG
>CAIPFN010000063.1 GCA_903864265.1 uncultured Bacteroidales bacterium
AAAACTTATTTATTCTCTTTTCAGCCCTAATAATTCATTCCAAATTAGGACAAAGTCACTTTAATGAATACATCCTCCCTTTTCTGTTGCCAGGCACCCATTTTTCTTTTAAAAATATAAATCACAGCTACCGATTCATTTACCCATTAATTCCAGAGAACCCCATCAAATAGGCCCTTTTCGTATGGTTTATTTGTTGCTTTTACTCTTTAAACTGAAGAGAATAAATTTTCACATGCAAGATACAAACCCTTTATATTATGATAACCTCTATACTCCAACGTTCGCATTCCGCCATGGCCATGTGCATGGTGAATAATGTAAAAAGATCATCCTTTGCCGGCTTTTTGCTCTTTATAGTATTCAGCATGGTCCTTACAGGCAGGCAGACGCTGCATGCTCAGACCTATGGGCTCCCTTTATTTACCGAAAATTTCGGAACCGTACCCACTGGGCAGGATGCCAACAACTACCGGGGCGAGATTACAGGGCGAGGCACTATAGGAAATACTTTTTGGTTCTGGCCGGCCTCATGTCCTGCCGCAGGACAACGGTGGCTGACGCTCACAACACCAACCCTGGAAGTTTCGAATGATCTGACCCTCCCTGTGAGTGAACAAGGAATCACCGAATGGACTTTCGTACAGGTTACCGAATTGCTTACCGGATTGCCATATAACACGGGGAATATCAATAATCCGAATAACAGTTGGTGTTTGTATGAACATAAATCAGGAACCACATGGTCGTGGACATGGAGTGGCCCGAACACGGCTTGCCCTTCGACCAGTACTAGCATCAGGAATGTCAGCGGAGTACGATGGTACAACATCTATGGTACCTGGAAGCTGGGTCATTGGGAAAGGTATCATTTACGCTATGATGCTGGCACCTGTACAGCCTGGCATAATGGCATGGATGACGGAGGCTACGCTCTTTCCACGAATCCTGATTACGTTCACGGACTCGACGGAGCCTGGCATGTAGGACCGGATCATACCCCCGGTGATGTGAACGGCATGATGCTGGTAGTGAATGCAGCCTTGATAAAAGGGTTGTTTTATAAGCGTGAAATTACAGGTTTGTGCTATGGCGCCCAGTTTGAATACAAATCCTATTATGCAAATGTGTTAAAGCAATCTTCGTGCGGAGGGAACGGTATTGATATCAATATCCGTTATGAAATATGGGATCAGGACCCGGGAAATGATGAAGCCAATTCGGGTGTGGCTGTCGGGGGGTATTCCGTTAACGGGAATGGCGCCAAATTACTATCTCAAACTAATACAGGCAATATACCCGAATCGGCAACCTTAACCTGGGCAGCGACTTCGTTAATATTCACTGTTCCTCAAAACCAGGATAAGGTTTTTATTATTTTGAGAAACAACGGAAATGGCGGTTGCGGCAACGACCTGGCCATTGATGATATCACGTTCAGTCCTTATATTCCGTTCACTGTAGGGTACGAAAGAATCGCAACCGACTACTGCAATACAGGGCTGATCCGGCTCAAAGGCACTATCACTTCAGGAAGCATTCCGGCCAGTATACCGTATGTTTTCCAATGGCAGGAAGCCATTCAGGGAACCACTAACTGGGTGAATATCGGAAGCCCTGTCACCGATTTTAACAATGCCTACATCGACCTGAACATTGGCTCCATAGGCAATAAAATATACAGGATCATTTCAGCCGCCAGTATCGGGAATTTCAATAATTCAAACTGTTATGTTGCTTCCACCAGTTTCAGCGGCAATTCAATAGTCCTCCCGACCGGATCACTTTCCGTAACAGCCGATGTTTGCGGCACTGCGGCCTACACACCTGTTGCTGCCACTTTTACCGTAAATTACCAGGGCAATATATTTCCATGGACCTATTTTTATAAGATCAACGGAGGAGCTACCCAATCACAGGTCGTGAACAGCCCTAATGTTTCGAATACCAAAACAATCTATATTACTGGGAATACAACCGTAAGCCTGGTAAAGATTTCGACATCCGATTGCGATGTAGTAATAAATTCGGATAAACTAATCACGTACTCTATTGGGAACCCGGGAACACCCATTCAGATTACAGGGCCGAATCCGGCCTGTATAGGTTCGGAGGCTGACTTTAGCGTTCCCGAAGTGCAGGGAGCTATTACCTATACCTGGGTAGTTTCGGGCGACTGGCAAATTATTTCGGGTCAGGGAACCCGGTTCGCCCGTTTAAAAATTGGGAATACACCTATTACTGTAACCATAAATACTTCAAATGCCTGCGGGAATAACACCTGGACCTCGGTTCAATTTTTAACTACCAATCTTCCTCCTGCGGCTCCAACAAATATTACAACACCCAATGGACTGTGTTTTCCTTCCATCACCACACCTGGCAGCACGGATATACTTTTTGAAGTAGCGGAAGTACCCGGAACTCAAAACTACATATGGGAATGGGATAGTCCTCTTATCATCAGTCCGGCCCAAATAAGCGGCTCAGGACAGTACCTGCAGCGTATTGTTTTATCCGTGCCAAATAGCGTCACCTCTTTTAACGTTCGAGTAAAAACCCAAAATGGTTGTGGATACAGTGCCATAAAAGAAGTAAGCTTTGCTACGCACCGAATACCAGTCTGTTCCATCAGTGGAGCTAACGGCCCTGTTTGCCTGTCATCACTCCATAGCTATAGTGCACTGGACGGAATGACGGCTTATACATGGTCAATTAGCGGAAATGGCACCTTAACAGGTCCATCGGGTGGACAAACGGTAAGCGTAACCGCAGGCACTAACTGCAATCAATCATTCCTGCTCAGTGTTACCATTTTAAATGAGTTTGGGTGCAGTTCGAACTGCAGCACAACTGTGAATGTGAATGATCTGATTATCCCGGTATTATCCGGACAGGGAGCAGCATCGAACATCAGCTGCCCTGCCATCCCCGCCTTCACGGCCCCAACAGCTGCGGATGCCTGTGATGCAGCCCCTGTGATTTCCCATACGGATGCAACCACCGCCGGTTTATGTGCCGGAACCTATACCATCACCCGGACCTGGAAGGCTACGGATGCCTGTGGAAATGTTTCGCTGCCCGTCAGCCAGGCTATTACCGTGCAGGATATCACCCTTCCGGTGCTTTCCGGTCAGGGAGCAGCTTTAACCATCAGCTGCCCTGCCATCCCGGAATTTACGGCCCCAACGGCCGCGGATGC
>CAIPFN010000064.1 GCA_903864265.1 uncultured Bacteroidales bacterium
GGTAAAGGTTAAAGGTTAAAGGTTAAAGGATAAAGGTTATAGGTTAAAGGTTAAAGGTTAAAGGTTAAAGGTTAAAGGGTAAAGGTTAAAGGTTAAAGTGGAGTAGTGACCGGAAGTTGTCGGGAGCAGGTATATTAGAATTAGGGAAGCAGGGGGAGCAACGGTGTATTTTTTTTTATGCTTGTTTTTTGTAAACAAATATGTACTTTCACCGGGAATCACATTAGTTTTACCAAAAATAAATCAGCCTTTAGGAAATTGAATGTCTGGTTTGTTAAATCTGAGTCCATATGATAATTGCAATAACAGGAGCCAATGGCTTTATCGGTAAGCAACTTACCGTATTTTTTCAATCTGCAGGTTATGATGTGCGGCGTATTCAGCGCATACATGAAGGCATACCGGCATTTGAACTGGCGGGGGAACTGAAGGGGACTGATGTGGTGATCAACCTGGCAGGGGCGCCTATTATTGGCCGCTGGACAAGGGCCTATAAGGAAACCTTGTTCGACAGTCGGATTATCACCACCCGGAAACTGGTGGAAGCTCTAAGTTTGCTCGGTAAAAAACCCGGTTTGTTTATTTCGGCTTCGGCCGTAGGAATTTATGCGTCCGAAGGGGAACAAACCGAAAGCAATTTCAGCAAGGCCGGTGATTACCTGGCTGAGATTTGCAGCGAGTGGGAACTGGAGGCAAAAAAGGCAATGCCGTTCACCCGGGTGGCGATAACGAGGTTCGGAATTGTACTCGGGAAAAACGGGGGGGCTTTGGCGCGCATGCTACCTTTATTCAGGATAGGGCTGGGAGGTAAAATAGCATCGGGCAGGCAGGGCTTTTCATGGATACATGATTATGATCTGGTACGGGCGGTTCAATTTATCATTGACCATCCGCATATGTCGGGTGATTTTAATTTTACGGCTCCCGGCCTGGTCGACAATAGCCAGTTCACCAGGGTACTGGCAAAAGTGCTGAAGAGGCCGGCTTTTTTCGCAGTTCCTTCCCTGGCACTGAAAATAGTATTTGGCGAAGGTGCCATTGCCCTAACCGGTGGACAGTTTGCCCGGCCAGAACATCTGCTGCAGGAAGGGTTTCAGTTCAGGTTTCCTGGTCTGGAGGAGGCGCTCAGGGATATTGTTGGAGGATAGGTAATGCTCAGCAGGAAGTAAAAGATAAGGTTAAGAATGTGATGTTTATCCTGGAATGAACTTAAGTTGTTCTGTCATTACTTCATTTGAGCAGGGCTATGCAGGACCACATTCTCCATCCCCTGTTTCTATACTGAATTGTTCTCAAAATTTTATAGATCACGGATAATACGGATGTTACAGCTTTTCACTGCATAAGACAAAAATCCGTATAATTTCGTTGAATCCACCCTATATCCGGCATAGGTTACGTGGTCATTGTTCTATTGCCGGCAAGCGATAAATTATACAGGCTAGGAATTAATTTTGTGCTTTGGCGGTTTTTTTTAAATAAATTTTGCGGCCGGCATAGGCAACGGCATAGGTAATTACTATGAAAATGCCATTGGCGAAGGGCTTTCCGGCTGCTATGGGATGGCTGGTTTCACCCGGAGCCGGATTTATTTCATCAGAAGATGCGGTTTGTGCGCTCAATATCTGTTGCGACATAAGCAGGAATAGGGTTAAAGTTAGGATTTTGCTGATTGGATTCATGTTTTTCGTTTTTATCCGGCTTGATGATCCGGGTCAGATATTAATCGAAGTACTCGCAGGAATAGGCCTTTTCCGTTTAACTCCATTCCTGTAAAGTTAAACAACCGGCAATCCGGTTTTTGATGCGTTCCGACATTCTAAAAACCGGGAAAGTATGCATGTTTTTATACATATTAATAGCAATTTTCGCAAAAGGTAATAGCGATCCGGAAATATTATTTTCCCGTAAAAAAAGTAATCCGGAAGGTATAAATACCAGATAAATCACGGCCCTCTTTTAGTCCCTTCAGCCTAATAGTAAAACTCTAAAAACGGATTGCATTGGAGCAAGGAAGGTTCGCAAGGCGGCAAGAACGATAAGCATTTCATATGGATAGTGCCTGGAGTATCATAAACCACCTGCCATTATCAGGTTTTATTTACACATAAAGTCAAAGTATACAGCATGTAATGAGGTAAGACCTATTACTTGATTATTTGTTAATTCAGGGTTTATTCTATTTTTTTACATTAAAATGAAAGGTGAAAATTTGCTGGCTTTGACATTAGGGTACTCCCGTTGAAATTGAAATAGCCGGTTTTCCCATAAAACTCCCGCTGACCAGATTCAAAAGTTCTGTTTCTGAATGTCTGATGAATTTATACTTCATCAGGGATATCGGTCATAAGGTTTATGGGTTAGGTCTGAACCCTAAAAAAAACACAGCTACCCGCATTGAATGGGTAGCTGTGTCGGGAAAGGGAAAAGAGGCAGGTGAACGCTAAACCCGCCGGGCATTCCAGTGTTATGTTATTTAGTGATGATAACCTTTCTGGTCATGCGGTTATCGTTGCTACGCAAAACAACCAGGTAAACCCCTGTCGGCATAGTCTGTAGGTCGACCGGGATGATCGAAGTTCCGTCAACGTTTACTTTTTCCTGTTTCCATAACTGAACACCCAGGTTGCTGAAGATTTCGATGTTGAGCTCAACAGGTTTTGCCGATGTAACCTTGATGTTAAACTGCCCCTGGTTTGGATTCGGATACACATCAAAGGCATGGCTTACTTCAAAATCCTGCATTGAAACCGGCAGCACAAGGATAGAGCCGGATGCAATTGAACTGCAATCGCCCGAAGTGGTAACGACGGTGTAGTAGCCGGTATTCACGGCAATATGCTGCTGTGCTGTTGCTCCGGAGATGATAAGCCCGTTGAGGTACCATTGGTTGCCGCTGACCGAACTGCTAGTAAGAGTATCGCCATGCTGAGTGATGATAGGAGTAGCAGGCAGAGGAGTCACAAAAACATTGTAAACCGTGGCCGAAAGCGGGCCGCAACCTACGTTATTCTTATATTCAACGCTCAGTATCTGGTTACCTGATCCTGTCCAGTTTACGGTTATGGAATGGGTGGCGGCACCCGAAACGATGATTCCGCCTGCTGAGACTTCCCAAACATAGTTTGTGTTATAAGCCTGGGTGGAGTAAACAATCCCGGTACTGCCCTGGCAGATGAAATTATCACCGGAAATAATGGGAACCGGGGCCGAAAGCACATGTACAGGATATGCCGAAGCAAGGGATGAAAAACATCCTGCAGGGTTAATATAATTCACCGAGATGCTTCGTGAACCGGCAGTAGCCCAATCCACACTTACCTGGTTGCTGTTCAGCCCTGCTGTGATGATTCCACCATAGGAGATGGTCCATACATAATTGCTGTACCCCGGCTCGGTAGTGTATTCAACATTTTGGGATCCTGCGCATAATTCACCCGGACCAGCAATTATCGGAGCAGGTGATGCCTGTATCAACAGGTTACCGTTCAGGTAAAGTATTGAATAGTTTAACGAAACAAGACCTGATGGAACAATAGCATAATTACCGGCTGAAATGGCAGCTACGGCAGGTCCTCCGAAAAGTAGTGTTCCCGAAAGTACAGAAGGATCCTCTCCTGTTACAAAACCATTGTATGTAGCAGTATAAACACCGTTGTAAACAGAACCATCATAACACTTTGACTTATCTTCGGCCTGTATGGTCAATGATTTAGGTATAATGTGGAAGCTGCTTGCAGCAGAAACACTCAGCGTATAATTCGAACTTGCCGAAAGCGTACCTAGGGAGTATGCGTAATAACCAGCATTTTCACCAGCATTACGTGCCAGCTGACCTGTGATTATATCGCTTCCAACCAAAGACGGAGCAAAAGTATAGGTGTAAATTGCAGGATCAGCTGAACCATAAACTTTCGACTGGCCAGGATCGCCGGTTATAACAATGTTTCTGGCAGTAATACTGAACAGTGGAGCAACGGCAATTGACAGACTGTAGTTTGAACCAGCCGAAAGTGTTCCCAGGGTATAAGCATACGAGCCCACATTTTCACCGGCTACGCGGCCGATAGCACCCGTCATCACATCGCTTCCAACCAAAGCCGGAGCAAATGTGTAGGTGAACGGAGTCGGATCGGTACTACCAAATACCTTGGTTTGACCTGCGTTAGCAGTCACCACAATGGCTTTTGAAGTAATACTGAACTGAGGTGCAACGGCAATTGACAGACTGTAATTTGAACCAGCCGAAAGTGTTCCCAGGGTATAGGCATACGAACCTACATTTTCACCGGCTGCACGACCAATAGCACCCGTCATTACATCGCTTCCAACCAAAGCAGGAGCAAATGTGTAGGTGAACGGAGTCGGATCGGTATCGCCAAATACCTTGGTTTGACCTGCGTTAGCAGTCACCACAATGGCTTTTGAAGTAATACTGAACTGAGGCGCAACAGCGATTGACAGGCTATAGTTTGAACCAGCCGAAAGTGTTCCCAGGGTATAAGCATACGAACCCACGTTTTCACCGGCTGCACGACCAATAGCACCCGTCATTACATCGCTTCCAACCAAAGCCGGAGCAAATGTGTAGGTGAACGGAGTCGGATCAATTCCACCAAATACCTTGGTTTGACCTGCATTTGCAGTCA
>CAIPFN010000065.1 GCA_903864265.1 uncultured Bacteroidales bacterium
AGCAGGCTACCTCTGCCAAAGGATTAACCTTAAACTGCATAGTCGGGAAGTAAATGATACAAGCCAGTCCGTCGCATAACAGAGCAATGATGTTATGCCCGAAAACGTCCCAGGTTCAGTTCCTGTTTCTTGCGATTTTTCTGTTTAGCATCCGGGCTGATAGGGAAATCCGTAGCTCAGATGGCTTTTTGTTACAGGAAACAACTAAAAGCGAAGCTCAATGTGTAACATTTTGTTCAGTTGTACGTCTTATGCGAAATTGTTTTTATGTTGAGAAGTTTTACCTTTTTGTTTTTTTTGTTAATTCCCTTCTTCGCCCTTTCGCAAAATAAGTCCTATACCACCCAAAGACTACATTCCAAACCACCGCTTATCGACGGGAAGCCCGACGATATCTGCTGGAGCGAGGTTGAATGGAGTGGCGGGTTTACCCAGTTTCAGCCTTATGAGGACACTCTTCCAAGTCAAAAGACCACATTTGCTATACTTTACGATGATGATAATTTATATGTGGCCATCAAAGCTTTTGATACTGATCCGACGAAAATAAATCATCGCTTATCGAGGCGTGATGAAGATGACGGTGACTGGGTAGGAATAGTAATTGACAGTTACGAGGATAAACTTACCGGTTTTTCGTTCAGTGTAACTGCCGCGGGAGCGAAGATGGATGCGATTTTTACCAATGATAATTCGCAGGACAACAGCTGGGATCCCATCTGGTATGTAAAAACAAGTACAGATGCCGAAGGCTGGTATGCCGAAATGCGGATACCACTTTCGCAACTCCGGTTCACCAAAAAATACAATTATGAATGGGGGCTGGATGTAGCCCGTTTTGTA
This sequence comes from uncultured Bacteroidales bacterium, assembly GCA_903864265.1. Taxonomy (GTDB): domain Bacteria; phylum Bacteroidota; class Bacteroidia; order Bacteroidales; family UBA4417; genus UBA4417. Next base: position 844 of record CAIPFN010000065.1, read on the forward strand.
TTCAGGAAGAGTGAGTTGTCATTTTGGAAACCCCTGCATAAAAGTTCCAATAAAGTGGTGAGTGATTTTGGAACATTGGAAGGAATCAGCAATATTTCACCCAAAAAAGACATCGAATTATTCCCCTTCACACTTGGCAAACTCACCTATTCCGAAAAAGAAGAGGGGAACCCTTTTGCCAGCGGTAAAGATAAAAACATGTCGGCCGGGCTGGATGGGAAAATCAGCATTACCAATGACCTTACTCTTAATCTGACTGTAAATCCTGATTTCGGGCAGGTTGAAGCAGATCCCTCCCAGGTTAACCTTTCGGCATTTGAGTCATTTTTCCCGGAAAAGAGGCCTTTTTTTATCGAAGGGCGGAATATTTTTAACTTCAGGATGACCGATGGGGACGGGGACGGATCGGGGACCGGTATGTTCTACTCCAGGCGCATCGGCCGTTCACCTCATTTTGAACCCGATCTGAATGACAATGAATATGCCAAAAATCCGAATAATGCCAATATTCTTGGGGCTTTCAAACTATCGGGGAAAACCCGCAAGGGTACTTCAATTGGCCTGCTCGAGTCGTTTACCCAAAGGGAAAGTGCAGAGATTGATAAGCTGGGAGTGCGCAGCACCTATCCGGTTGAACCCTTCACTAATTATATTGTTGCCCGGGTGGAACAGGATATCGACAAAGGAAATACCGTGGTAGGGGGACTGCTTACATCTACCAACCGGGATATCAACTCCGCGAATTTTATAACCCTTCCGGCATCGGCCTATACCGGTGGGGTAAATATGACCCGTTACTGGGATAACAAGAATTATTTTGTCACGGTAAAAGGGATTTTTAGCAGCATTCACGGCTCAAAGGAAGCAATAACGGACTTGCAGACCAATGCAACCCATAATTTTCAAAGGCCTGATGCGTCGCACCTGGAGGTTGACAGTACACGAACCAGCATGAGCGGGCATGGAGGCACGCTTGAATTCGGAAAATTTGGGGGAGGGCATATCCGGGTACTAAGCTGGATCACCTGGTCGTCGCCGGGCCTCGATTTTAACGACCTGGGGTTTATGCAGCAATCCGATAACATTCAGCAGGTTGCATGGATGGGCTATAACGAATGGAGGCCTAAACATTTCTATAATTCGTACAATTTTGGAGGCGATGTGTATACCGTTTGGAATTTCGCCAGGCAAAAAGTGTATAAGGGCTTGGAAATGAACGGAAATCTTCAGTTGAAAAACTATTATTCAATCTTTTCCGGATTCAATCTTCAGGGTAATTCTTTGTCGGCTTATGACCTGCGTGGGGGACCCATGCTGAAAACCCCGGGTAGTTTTACATACCGTATTGGCTTCGACAGCGATCTGAGGAAAAAGCTTCAGATGAATCTTTTCCTGATGAAGACCTGGAGCCGGGAAAACAATCTGTCATACTCAACAGTACAGTACACTGTCACCTATAAGCCGCTTAATACAGTTTCAATCTCTCTTTCACCTCAATATGCCGTTTCCCAGGATAACCTGCAGTATGTGACTACAGTAAACGAAAACGGGTCAGATCATTATATCATGGGGCACCTCAGCAGTAAGCAATTTTCGGTTGCAGCCCGCATCAACGTGGGGATTACTCCCGAAATGTCACTGCAGTATTATGGTCAACCCTTCTTCTTCTCGGGCGACTATACTAGGCTTAAAGTTATAACTGATGCAGGTGCCGCATCCTATAAAGACAGGTTTCATGAGTATTCGCCTGCTGAACTTAAATACAACGGTGAATCTGCAACCTATGAAGTTAACAGCAACGGAACCGCTTTTTCTTTTGATGATCCGAATTTCCATTTTCTTCAGTACAGATCCAACCTGGTTTTCAGGTGGGAATATAAACCCGGTTCAACCATCTTCCTGGTATGGTCGCAGGGACGAACAACCGACGGGCAGGATGGACAGTTTGTTTTTAACAAGTACTCTGATGAGTTGGTAAAGGCTAAGCCTCAAAATGACTACCTCTTTAAAATATCATACGCGATTATATTTTAAGTCAGGCCTTGTTGGTCCAGGAAATCTGTTTGTTCCATGGTTCAGGGTTCCAAACTCGGGGGTCCCGGCTTTTTGTTTCGGGCTGAGCGGTTACAGGTACAGGCGGCAGAATTATTCCTGATGGAAGATTTGAACCAGGGCACAGGCGGGTATGTTGCCGGCTATGCGGATTACTGATCTTTTTTAGTTTGCTTCAGTCAAAGGGATTACCTGGTTTTGGCTTTTCTTAGCCTTGAAAGTGTAAGTATTTTATGATCGTTTGCTATATTTTTGGCAAAGTCAAAGCTTTTTCAAAGCGTTTCCGCATTGATTTTAAGCTGAACCAAAGAAGGTGCGAAAAGAATTATTTTGGTTCAGAAAACCTACGCTTGCGATGGGGCAATAGTTTCGGGCAAAATGCATAAATGCAAACAAACCAAAAATACAATATATTCATTTACTGTAAGTTAATATTTCAGACGATTGTAAAAAATGTTCATAATTTCCTGCCTTTGGAGAGTCCAAATGCCGGGTTATGTGAAATAAAATGCCTATCTTTGCGGATGTTTAAAGGCATAATTGCAATAAATTGATTATGAGCGAATTAGAAAATAATATGAATGCCAGCGGAACTGGTAACGGAAACGGAAATGGCACCTACACGGCTGACAACATTCAGGTACTCGAAGGACTCGAAGCTGTACGGAAACGTCCTGCCATGTATATCGGGGACATTAGTGTTAAAGGACTTCATCATCTTGTGTACGAGGTTGTTGACAATTCAATTGATGAAGCCATGGCCGGATACTGTAACCAGATTATTGTTACAGTGCTTCCTGATAATTCCGTAAGGGTAACGGATAACGGGCGTGGTATCCCGACGGATATGCACGAAAAAGAAAAAAAATCGGCACTGGAAGTAGTCATGACGGTGTTGCATGCCGGCGGGAAATTCGACAAGGGTTCGTATAAAGTATCCGGAGGTCTTCACGGTGTAGGTGTATCGTGCGTAAATGCACTTTCCATCATGCTGAAAGTTACCGTTCATCGCGACGGAAAGATATTCGAGCAGGAATATTCGCAAGGCAAACCATTATACGCTGTGCGTGTTGCAGGTGAAAGCGATCATACCGGCACAACGGTTCATTTTAAACCCGACAATAGCATATTCATCACCGAAATTTACGACATCAGCATTTTGTCCGCCCGTTTGCGTGAGCTTGCTTTCCTGAACAAAGGCATTGAGCTGACTCTGATTGATGAGCGTGAAAAAGACGATGATGGGAATTTCATAAAAGAAGTGTTTTATTCAACCCGCGGGCTGGTCGATTTTATTGATTATCTGGATGAAACCCGCGAAAAACTCATTCCCGAGCCTATCTATATGGAAGGCGAGAAAAATGAGGTTCCGGTTGAATTGGCCATGATGTACAATACTTCTTTTTCCGAAAATATACATTCGTACGTCAATAATATCAATACCCACGAAGGGGGTACTCACCTTGCAGGATTCAGGCGGGCGCTTACCCGTACGCTGAAGTCATACGCTGAAAAGTCGGGCATGCTTGATAAAATCAAGTTTGACATTGCCGGTGATGACTTCCGTGAAGGCCTTACCGCGGTTATCTCGTGTAAGGTTATGGAGCCTCAGTTTGAAGGTCAGACCAAAACCAAACTCGGGAACAACGAAGTAATGGGTGCAGTAGATCAGCTGGTTGCCGAAATGCTGAGTTATTACCTGGAAGAGCATCCGCGTGAAGCGAAAATGATCGTGAACAAGGTGATTCTGGCAGCCACGGCACGTCATGCTGCACGCAAAGCCCGTGAAATGGTACAGCGTAAAAATATTCTTTCCGGATCAGGATTACCCGGGAAACTGGCCGACTGTTCCGAAAACGATGCTTCAAAATGTGAAATTTACCTGGTGGAGGGTGACTCTGCAGGTGGGACGGCCAAACAGGGCCGCGACCGTAAATTCCAGGCTATACTTCCCCTGAGGGGAAAGATTCTGAATGTGGAAAAAGCCATGCAGCACCGCATTTACGACAGCGAGGAAATCAAGAATATTTTCACAGCCTTAGGCGTGAATATAGGCACCGAAGAAGACAGCAAGGCTTTGAATATTGAAAAGCTCCGTTACCATAAGGTTATCATTATGACCGATGCCGATGTGGACGGAAGCCACATTGCCACATTGATACTTACCTTTTTCTTCCGCTATATGAAAGAGCTGATCGAAAACGGGTATATCTACATTGCAACGCCTCCTTTGTATCTCCTGAAAAAGGGAAATACCGAGAAGTACTGCTGGAATGAAGAGGAACGCTTAAAGCTGATGTCGGAATGGTCAAAAGACGGTTCCGAGAAGGGTATTCACATTCAGCGGTACAAAGGTTTGGGTGAAATGAACGCGGAGCAGCTCTGGTCGACCACCATGAACCCTCAGTTTCGTACTTTAAGGCAGGTGACCATCGAAAGCGGTTCCGAAGCCGACCGGGTATTCAGTATGCTGATGGGTGATGAAGTTCCACCGCGACGTGACTTTATTGAAAGAAATGCGAAATACGCTAATATAGATATCTAAATAAACGATTTCCCCGGTCAAAAAAAAAGACAGGCAATTGACCTGTCTTTTTTTTATTCCTGCATCCCGGCTTTTTCCGATCCTCATTTTCATGACTTGTTCTCATGCGTTGCTGATGGCCCTGTTCAGGAAAGCCATAAACGGCTGAAGTTCTTTCAACATTTCCATTACCTGTTCCTGGTAGGCTGCCGAGGTAACAATAGGGTCGGGGATATTGCGGGATACAATAAAGGAGCGGTATTTAAGCAGATCAATATCCGGGAAATCAGCCGGGAAATCCTTGGGTGCCTTTTTTAGCTTATCAAAATCGTCCAGCTGGATGAAAAGATTCTTAAATGAGGGTTTCCCCAAAATCGCTTTTAATTCATCGCTATGGTAATACACTTCATTTCGCAGCAGTTTCAAGGTATCGGGCTGGGGCTGGTACACTCCGCCTGCAAGCATGCTCTGCCCGGGTTCGAAGTGGAAATAATACCCCGGTAAACTGCTTTTGCGACCGCCCCGCGTGATAAAGGCTCCGAAATTGGTTTTATAAGGTGACTTATCGGCACCAAATCGCACATCCCTGAAGATCCGGAACATACAATCCTTCATGGCCGGGCTTTGTACCGAGGGGTCAATGGCCGAAATGGTGGTTATCATGCCGCTGACAAATTTTTCCATTTCACTCTTTGAAGCTTCGTACCATTTTTTGTTTTCCTGGAACCATTCGCGGTTGTTGTTAAGCTTCAACTGATTAAGAAAGTCAAGAATAAGGGATGTGTCCATACAGCTATAATTTAAGTCGAAAGTATTTTTACAAAAATAATATATATTGAAGACATCTGCGCATATATTTCCTTAAATTTGTAATACTCTCTTTTTTCTAATTCTGGTTGACTGTATCCTGACTCAGTAGGTAGTTTTTTTATTAAATCGCTGAAAATTCGGACCGGATGAAGATACGTATAACGCTGTATTTGTTTTTCGGATTATTCAATTCAATGTTTGCTTCGGGGGAATGGGGGCCAGTGGGAGGCCGTTCAGTTGCCATGGGGCTTTCGCAGGTTGCCTGTACCGATTTGTGGAGTGTAAATAACAACCAGGCGGGTATGGCCTTTTACGACCGGACTGCCGCCGGTTTATATTTTGAGAACCGTTTTCTGCTTAAAGAACTTGGCTCGCAAACCGCCGCGTTCACCCTGAAAACACGGTACGGGGTCCTGGGCTCGAGCGTTGGGTACTCCGGCGATGCCAGTTATAACACTACCCGTGCAGGATTGGCTTATTCGCGTAAGTTAGGAAACCGGTTTTCGGCGGGTATTCAGCTTGATTATATCAGCACCAGGCTGGGTGATGAGTATGGAAAGAAAAGCAATGTAACTTTTGAGGCAGGCATACTGGTGAAGGTGACAGAGCAACTGGCTTTCGGCGCACATGCTTTTAACCCGGTACATGTCAGGCTGTCAGAATACAATAATGAGTATATCCCCAGCACTCTGAATGCCGGATTTAGTTTCACTTTTTCCGATAAGTTGCTGCTCACAGCCGAGGCGGATAAAAACAGCGGGTTCCCCTTGGAATTCCATTCGGGCGCCGAATATAAACTGGGCAGGAACGCCTATGCCCGCGTTGGGCTCACCACAAACCCGGCAAGGTATACGTTTGGATTTGGCCTGGAAATGAAAAACCTGAGTATTGACCTTTCGTCGTCAATGCATCCCCAACTGTGTTATTCGCCCCAGGCTTCCGTTCAATACACATTTTAATCATGCTTCAAACCTGGCATTTACATGTTTAAAGCCCAAATCCTTCTGAACCTTGTTTTGATATTCATGAATGCAGGAACGGTTTCGGCACTGGAGCCTGACACGACTAAATACATGGGAACTGAAGAAATTGAACAGCAACTGGAGAGTCTGGCCGAAAGGACTGATATTGAATCGGATTACAGCGACTGGGTAGAAGAACTGAATCTGTTGCGGCAGAGGCCGGTGAACCTGAACTCCGGCGACGAGAATGAGCTGAGGCGTTTGTTTTTTCTCAATGAATTGCAAATTAAAAATTTACTTGAGTACATCACTCTGTATGGGCAACTGGCCTCCATTTACGAATTGCAGGTGATTGACGGATTTAACGAAAAAGTCGTAAGTCAGATCCTTCCTTATATTTCATTATCACCTTTTGTTACTGAGAGATTTTCATTTAAAAAGGCTCTCAGATATGGAGAACCCGATGTTTTATTCCGTTTTCAGCGTGTATTGCAGCAGTCAAAGGGGTATGCAAATGTTCCGGATTCCCTTCGGCTGGCCAACCCGGATGCGTATTACCTGGGAAGCCGGAACAGTTTGCTTTTCAGGCTGCAATATTCGTATAAGGACTATCTGAATTTCGGTATAGTTGGCGACAAGGATGCAGGGGAACCCTTATTCCCGAAATCGGATACTTTACACCGGGGATTTGATTTTTATTCGGTTCATCTTTTCCTGAAAAATATGGGTTTCGTCAGGCAGATAGCGCTTGGCGATTATCACGTTCAGTTCGGGCAGGGCTTAACCATGTGGTCAGGGTTTTCGGTAGGCAAGGCTGCCGGGTCCGTAGTAATGAGGAAACGCGCCCCGGCCCTGCGGGCTAATGCTTCATCGAACGAGAATTCCTTTATGAGGGGCGCAGCCACAACCATAGCTCTGGGGAAATTTGACATTACTGCTTTCTATTCCAACCGCAGGGTTGATGCCAACCTGCTTGCTGTGGATTCGATGCAGGCGGCGGAAGAAATGGTGTCGGCACTGCAGCTAAGCGGGTATCACCGTACGCCCGCCGAACTGGCCGATAAAGGAGCCATACATGAAGTGGCCGAAGGCGGGCATATGGCGTACAACGGGCAAAGGCTGAGGGCAGGCCTTACGTTGTTTCATGTTGATTACGATCTGAAGTTTCAAACCCGGGATGAATTATACAGGAAATTTCAGCCTGTGCTGAATTCAAATACCTATGCCGGTTTCGATTATTGTTTTAATTATAGGACGCTCACCCTGTACGGCGAAGTCTCCGGGCAAATGCATGCAGGGCTTGCCCTGCTGCAGGGGCTTTCTTTCACTCCCGATCCCAGGCTCGCTTTTGCCATGGTCTATCGCAATTATGAAAAGGACTTTGTGAATAATTTTAATGCAGCATTCGGCGAAGGTAGCAGTACGAACGAGAACGGGTTATATATGGGCATGGTAACCAGCCCGTTCAATGAAATCACCCTGAGTGCGTATGCTGATATTTACCGCTATACCTGGCTTAAGTATAGGGTCGACGCCCCTTCTTACGGGCGGGAGTATTCGCTGCAGCTTGTGTATAATCTCTCACGTCGCGGGGATGTTATTTTTGGATTCAGGAACATGGTTAATCCAATGAATGTGGCTTTTAGCGATGGGAAAATGAACCAGGTGGGCGAGTCGGAGCGGGATTACTACAGGCTGCAGTTAAATTACCAGGCATTTCCCTGGCTCAAACTGCAGAGCCGTGTTGAAATCACCCGGCGACGGGCTCAGGGCAGGGAACAGGAAAGCGGGAGCCTGATATACCAGGACTTTCAGATCAGGCCTGAAAATAAAGGCTGGTCGGCAGGGTTCAGGTATTTGCTTTTTGACACCGACTCGTACGATACGCGTCTTTATGCCTTTGAACAGGATGTACCTTACACTTTTTCTGTACCGGCCTTTGCTGGAAAAGGAAGCCGTTTTTACCTGCTGCTGAGTTCAAAATTATCCGGAAAATTTTCAGTAAGCCTTCGCTTTTCGCAAACATGGTATAGTGACAGGAGTGTGATCAGCAGTGGCCTGGACGAAATTGAAGGGAATAAAAAATCAGACCTAAAGATCGTGCTCAGGCTATCGTTATAACAATCAATGTATTGTCAATTTATTTTTGGTAGCTTTTGAAAAAAAGCCGAATTCGAGGTCCGTCCGCCTTTCCTGATTTGTTCGTATGTATCATCAATTCAGGGTTTGTAAGAGTTTGCGGAAGAGGTAATAACTTTTTTATCTGAAGGAAGGCTCAGGCATATTAGATTGAGAAATTAGTTTATTTTTGCTTCACAGCAAACCACTTAAACTTTATATAAACTAAATCGTACAGTTATGTTTAAACAACACCCAAGGGGATTGATCGTTGCGTTTTTCACCAATATGGGCGAGCGTTTCGGTTTCTACACTATGATGGCTATTCTTGTGCTTTTTTTGCAGGCGCGGTATGGCCTTGACGAAGAAGCGGCAGGCGAAGTCTACAGCTGGTTTTATTTCGGCATTTATGCTCTTGCTCTGGTTGGTGGGCTTCTGGCCGACTATACCAAGAAGTACAAGACCGTTATACTTATAGGGCAGATCGTTATGTTTGCGGGGTATGCTGTGATGGCACTTCCCGGTTTGCCACTGGCGTTAACCATTGCCGGCTTATTTACCATTGCACTTGGAAATGGTTTGTTTAAAGGCAACCTGCAGGCTGTGGTAGGCCAATTGTATGACGATCCGAAATACTCGAAATTCCGCGATTCCGCCTTTATGGTTTTTTATATGGGGATCAATGTAGGAGCCTTTTTTGCACCTTTTGCCGCAACAGGCATACGGAACTGGTGGCTCAAATCAAACGGTTTCCTGCACGATGGCAGTTTACCTGCTGTGTGTCACCAATATATCAACGGTACTCTTGAAGATCCAGGCAAACTGCAGACCCTGGCCAATAAAGTGAGCTTAAACGGACCTGTAACGGATCTTTCGGTTTTTGCCCATACATATCTTGACGTTTTTGCCCGTGGGTATAATTATGCCTTTGGCATTGCTGCCATAGCCATGCTGATATCACTCACTGTTTACCTGGTTTATAGCAAACTCTTACCCAACAAGGAAAAAGTGGCACCTAGCAGTACGGATGTGAAGATGGAGAAAAAGCCACTGACCGGTGTTTTCTCTCTGCTGATTGCTATGGCCGTAGGAGCCGCAATTTATTTTACAACCCATAACAGGGATATAGCGTTTGCTTTTGGGCTTTTTGCCGCTTTTGTGGCCTGGATTGTCCAGATATCAACCAAGGAAGAGCGTCCAAGAATCACGGCTCTGCTGATGGTTTTCCTTGTGGTGATTTTCTTTTGGATGTCGTTCCACCAGAACGGGCTTACGCTAACCTTTTTTGCACGGGATTATACAGTAAAGACGGTGGGAGCATTTACCAATATCTTCTTTAATCTAGGTTCAATTCTTTGTTTTATTGGTTCGATTGCAGGTTTGATTTTGCTCTTTAATAAGAAAAAAACTATTAAAATTGGCGGACTAATAATGTTCTTAGTTTTGGGTTCATTATTAATATATATTGTCACAGGCTATGACAAAACTTTAGCGAATATCATCAATCTCCCAAGTTATTTGAGGGCAACTGGCTTCTTAGAAAATAATTCTATTTCACCCGAAATCTTCCAGTCCTTCAATCCGCTCTTTATCGTTTCGCTGACGTTTCCGGTGATGGCATTTTTCTTATGGCTCAACAAGCGCGGACTTGAACCCTCGACCCCTAAAAAAATCGGTATCGGTATGATCATAGCGGCTGTAGGTTTCGGAATCATACTGATTGCTTCGCTGAACCTGGTATCGCCCCACGAATTGAAATTTGTGGATGCAAGTGGGATTACCAAGTTTAACCCCGTTCCCGACAGTTCGAGAGTAATGCCTTACTGGCTGATGAGTTCCTATCTTATACTTACGATAGCGGAACTGTTTCTCAGTCCTATGGGTTTGTCATTTGTTTCGAAGGTGGCTCCTCCCCGTTTCCAGGGTCTGATGCAGGGCGGCTGGTTGCTGGCTACAGCGGTTGGCAACAAATTGCTGGTTGTGGGCAGTTTCTTCTGGGGAAAACTCGACCTCTCTCATTTATGGCTGATTTTCATAGTCTGCTGTCTCTTATCTGCTGCTTTTATTTTCAGCATCATCAAGCGGCTCGAAAAAGTAACCCATTAAGTTAAGTACATAATAATAAAAGTAAAGGCTGCATCCAACGATGTGGCCTTTATCGTTTTTAGGCGGGGTACCTGCCGCCGGCATCCGTGTTAATTTGCCTCTTTTAAAGCCAATTAGCAATCCTTGCCGGTGGATGCCCGAAAATTACCGACTTTTGCTGTATGACATCTACTCCTTATCCCTGGCAACACAAGCGGCTTTATAATTCCTATTCCGAATATTTTCAGCGTGAATTTGGCACCCGGGTACAGAAAGTAACCATTGATGCGGGTTTTACCTGCCCGAACCGGGATGGAGCAAAGGGGGTGGGCGGGTGCACCTATTGTAATAACGATGCCTTTAATCCTTCGTATTGCCAGCCGCACAAGAGTATCACACAGCAAATCACCGAGGGAATTGATTTTCATAAAGTCCGGTACCGCAGGGCTAAAAACTACCTGGCCTATTTCCAGGCGTATTCCAATACCTATGGTTCGCTCGAATACCTGAAGTCGTTGTACGACGAAGCCCTGGCATTCCCGGGGGTAAGCGGCCTGGTGATAGGGACACGGCCGGATTGCATCGATGACGAAAAGCTGGAGTATTTTGGTCGCCTGGCCGAAACGCACTACATTATTATCGAATACGGTATTGAGTCATGTTGCGACCGGACCCTGAAACAGATAAACCGTGGACATACTTACGAGGAATCGGTTTCGGCCATACGCAAAACGGCTTCGTATGGCATACATACCGGGGCTCATCTTATTTTTGGATTGCAGGGCGAAACGGAAGAAGATATGCTTGCCGAAGCCGCCATAGTTTCGGAGCTGCCGCTTGATACTATAAAATTTCACCAATTGCAGATTATTAAGGACACGCCTTTGGCACAGGAATACCTTGATAATCCGTCGGACTTCAACCTGTTTAGCCTGGAAAGATATATTGATTTTATTGTTCGTTTTACCGAAAGGCTCAACCCTTCTTTTGTGATAGAACGATTTACCGGCGAAGCTCCTCCCCGTTTCCAGGCAGGGCCTACCTGGGGAAACCTGCGCTCGGACCAGGTTCAGATTCTGATTGAAAAAGAAATGGAGAACAGGGATACATGGCAGGGGAAATTATACGGCGGGGATTGATAAGAAGTGAAGAGTGAAGAGTGAAGAGTGAAAAATGAAAAATGAAAAGTGAAAAATGAATGAAAGATTAGTAATGCTTGTCTGGTATATTGAACATATTCAAACCGTAAATTTGGGTAGATGAAAGAGGGGGAAATTGGACGATAAAAGCCATGGATGTTTGATGTCACTGCCAGAACTCACCCTTTGAATTCCAATGTGGAAGTAAGATTCTCCCCTTCAGGGGAGATGCCCGAAGGGCAGAGAGGTGTTTCGGGGGAAGTGAAAAGTGAAAAGTGAAAAGTGAAAAGTGAAACGTGAAAAGTGAAAAGTGTCCCCGGTAGCTATATTGACAATCCCGATAAATCGGGACAAGTACTGACCTTAAAAAAAATATTACAAATGAAACTGAATTGCAGTTCATTTGGAAAATTATCCGAAAGGAAATGCCACATCGAAAGCAGTCATGGTACTTCAGTTATTTGAACCGCTATAATCAACGCATCCGTCAGCCATGGATCAGTTGGTCAATTGTTTATCACCAGTCGGTAGCCTATATTGTGCACATTCTCAATTTTAACTCCTGTATCGGAGCGCAGCAGTTTTCGTAAGCGTGAAATAAAAACGTCGAGACTGCGGCTTGAAAAGAAATGATCGTTTCCCCACACTTTGTTCAGTATATCTTCTCTTTTCAGGATATTCCCGCTATGGGCAAGCAGAAAGGAAAGCAACTCCGCCTCCCGGTGGGTGAGAGATTGTATTTCGTTTCCGTTGATGAGCTTCAGTTCCAGTTTCGAAAACATAAAATTGCCTATCCGCAGTACGGATTCTTTTTGCATGCGGGAGGGATCGATGCTGCTGCGTTTGAGAAATACTTCGATTTTCAGAATCAGTTCTTCTATACTGAAAGGTTTGGTGATATAATCATCCGCTCCCAGTTGCAAGCCATATATCTTATCGTCGCGGGTTGATTTGGCCGACAGGAACAATATGGGGACGGCTTCGTCTTTTTCCCTGATTTTTCGGGCCAGGGTGAACCCGTCAATTTTAGGAAGCATCACATCCAGGATATAGAGGTCATAGTTGCCATTGGCAATCTTCTCGTAGGCGGTTATGCCGTCTTCGCAGGAATCAATGGTGTAGCCGGCTCTTTCGAGGTTGTCGCGGGTTACAAACGAAAGGGTCAGGTCATCTTCAACGTATAAAATTCGTGCATTCCTCATCAGTTCAGTTGTTTTTGAGTGATTTCCAATAAAAATGTTGTCCCCTGAGCCGGGGCCGGATCAAGGCTGATTTTCCAGTGGTGTGCTTCGCAAATGCTCTTTACATAAAACAAGCCCAGTCCAAACCCTTTCACATCGTGCACATTGGCTGTAGGTATCCTGTAGAATTTCTGAAACACCCTTTTCTGATGGGCACGTCCGATGCCAGGACCGTTATCGCTCACGGTAACCAGTATAGTGTTGATTTTCCGTGTCGTTCTGATTGTTATTTCGGGTGTATCGCCGGCATATTTCACGGCATTATCCAGCAGGTTGTAAAAAATATTGGTCAGGTGCATGCGGTCGCCTTCAATATCTCCGACCTTTTCGGATAAATCTGTTTTTATGATTACAGGTTTACTTTGATTTGCCTTGCAGTTTTCGACTACATGGTTTATGATGTCGTTCAGATCAAGCATTTCCATCCGCAACTGGAACCCGGTTTTTTCAATACGTGCTATCTGTAATACTTTGTCCACCTGGTCGTTCAGTCGGTTCACCTCCTGCTTGATCACAGACCCGTAAATCAGAATGCGGGAAGGCTCACTGATGGATTCGGGATTCGATATCACATCGGCTGCAATGTTGATACTTGCAATGGGCGTTTTAAATTCATGCGTCATGTTATTGATAAAGTCGCGCTGAAGTTCCGACAGTTGCTTTTGCCTGAGGATGACGAAAATGGAATAGGCAAAAAATATGACCGATACCGCCAGAATCCCGACCAGGAAAAACCATATGGCCATATCGCCGGCAATGGTATTGGTGAGCAAAGGGAAGTTGACGCCGAAATAATAGTTGTACCCGCTGTATTTGGGGAGGTTAACGGAAACCGCATCCCCTTTTACTTTGCCTGTATTAAAGACATAGTTGCCATATTCCATTACATTGGTTTCGCAATTATAGATGCCATATTCAAAGTCGGTTTGAATGTTATACCTGGCAAATTCAATTTTCAGGTAGTGCTCCAGCACATTGGCGTCCAACTCGCTGTTCACGTCCACCACAAAGTAATTCGACGACAGCTGCCTTACCGGATTAGGCGTAGAAGGCATGGAATGATTAAACTTATATATTTTGGTAGCTACATTCCGCAGGCAGATGGTGACCGTTTGAGCAAATTGCTTCTCCTTATTACTCCATTCCTTTTTCATGAAATAGAGCTGAATGGCAATGATTCCTATAATAGCAATGGCTCCTAACAGAACTACATACCTGATATGTTTGTATCGCATGGGTTACAACAATAATTAAAGGATAAAAATAAGGTATTTTAGGGCATGAAAAATACTATTTAGAAAGTTGGGAGGCACAAAAAGCCGATTGAGAGGAAGAAGCCAGTCGGGCAAGGTAGATTCAGCATCATCATATTAATTAACAGTCAGATAGAGCCATTTTTATTTCGGGGCAGGGCCAGGTTTTCCATCTTTTAAACCCTGAAGCGGACAGTAAGGCAGGTTCGCGGTAGCGCCATAGCCGGTCATGAACAGGACTCAGAACTGAAAGGGAGCAGGATAAACCTGTTTTAGATCTTGCTTTTTGAACCATGATGTTCATATTGATTTGCTGCGAAATGGATAATCCAGATGGCCCGGAGGACGCTATGGCGGTTAATTGTTGCCAGGCCCTGTAATGTTTTCCAGGAACCGTTTTTAATGTGGCGGCTGTGGTAGGTTAAAAGCTGGGATTGCCCATTTTGTGAAACCGGTTCGGGTCAATGTGCTTCCGAAACATCCAGGCGAAAGATATCTCGTGGGCGCCGCCCGATTTTATGGTGAGCCTCGAAATAGTGTAGTCGAAGCTATAACCGAGTTTATAATCTTTTTGCTGTATGCCAATCAAAGCTATCACCGCATCGGGATTTCCAAAGGTATGCCGCAGCCACAACCCGCCCACAATCGGATAGGTATTGGCATACATGCCGATATTCAGTTGATGGAAACTGCCCTGTTGCACATACACCACGTTGGGCGAAATGGAGAAATTACGCAGATCCGATCCATCCATCCCCTGAAAAAAGTCGATCAAAATCCCTGAATGTATCGTCCATCGCATCTTCAGCCTGTTGGAGCTGCCTTCATAAAAAGCCATATCGGGCCGGCTGAGGTGGTTTACGGCAATTCCCAGATAAAAACTTTCCTTAAACCCGCCCAGCAGCCCGGCACTAAAGTCCACGTTTCCCGTGTTAAGCTTTGGGGGCATGTATTCCCTGGTGGGTTCAATATTTCCTGTATTGATATCAATCTGGTCGTAAAAAATCAATTTATTCCAGTCGAGCCGGTATTGCATATACCCGGCCTGCATGGCTGCGTTCAGCACTATGTAGTGTGAGGCCTGCAGACGGTAGGAGTAAATGCCGTGAACGCTGAACCTGTTGTAAATGCCTCCGCCTCCAATATCGGCATTGGCAATTACCCCCAGCGCGCCGGCTATTTTGTTGAATTGCTCATCCCAGGTGGCACTGTAGCTCACATACCCTTTTTTGAGGCTGGGCCACTGATTGCGATAATTAAACGTGATCCTCTGGTCCAGTTTAGCTCCCGCCAAAGCCGGGTTCAGGTATAGCGGGTTAGCATAAAACTGCGTGTAGATCACATCCTGGGCAATGCCCCTGGTAAAGCAGGCGAGCATTATGGACAAAAGCAGGGTTGTTGTTGTAGTTTTCATTCGGCACTATTTTAAAAGCATTACGGTTCCTTGTTGCGGGGACTTTTGGACGAAATTGTAGGTTACGGGAGCGTTGTAAATCACCACCCAGGTGTACAGGTCAGGAGGACAAGGCATTCCCTTGAAAGTTCCATCCCATCCCTTATCGATATCGTCGGAGCTGAACAACTGCTGGCCCCATTTATTGAATACCATCATTTTAAAAGTGATTTCGACCTTATGGTTATATTTGGCAAGGAATTGGTCATTCAGCCCGTCGCCGTTAGGTGAAAAAACATTGGGTATCCATATCAGCAAATCACAGGGCCTCAATGTCACTGTATCGCTACCCTGGCAGCCATGTGAATCAGTGACTATAACCCAATACATTCCTTCGGCGGTGGGTACCAGCTGTGGCTGGGTCGACCCATCCTGCCATGCATAGGAGGCAAACCCTGGTCCGGGATTCAGAACAAGTTCCGTTTCGGCACATAAGGTATCGTATTCCGAGAGTTGGATGATTGGGTTCGGGAATACCTGTAGCTCAAGGGTATCGGTTTTTGCACAGTTTTTATTATCGGCGGCCTTCACGGTATATTCACCCGAAGTGTTCAGTTTCAGATGGCCCAGATCCAATTCCGGTCCTGTATGACTTGCCCCGTCGGGACTCGTCCAGGTATAGGTAAGCGCCTGGCCCGTGAGCGATCCGGCGCTGAGAACCAGAGGTGTGCCTGCACAGTAATCGCCACCGCCGGCGGTGAAAATCTGGGGCACCGGTATAATTTCCACAGCTCCCCTGGTGTAGATGGAAGGTATTTCGTAGCCAAAGCTCGAATACACGACGCTAACCAGTAAATTCCACTGCAATTCGGTATACCCTGCTGCCTGGCCGTAGAAATTGAGTTTGAACAGAAGGTCTTCGCTTAGTAAAGTTACCGAATCGGATGCGCTGAAATCAATCTGAAGTATGCCAGGCGAGACCAGCGAGAAGGTTAGATTGCCGTTATTCAGGATCGTGTTAATCTGTGAAAGACCATTAAAAGTCAGGATGGAGGAATCGAAGGCCATCTGTATGGTGAAGGCTGAAATATGAGCGAAATCATAGGCCATTACCGGTATTTCGATGGGCAGACTTATGCAGCTCAGCACGTCGCCGGCCAGCACTCCCACTTCGCCGGTCATGTTGTTCAGTATGGTAAATTGTTTTGACGTTATGCAGCCATTGGCATCTCTTACCCAGGCAAAATAAGTGCCGGCATAAAGCTTGGTAAAGCTGTTCAGCAGCTGCCAGTTTGTTCCGTTGAGCGAATAAGTTAACGGTGTAGCCAGGCCGCCGGCTATGATTGTAACATGGCCGTTGGCGTTGCTGTTGGTTGAGGAAGAAGTCTGAATTTCAATGATCTCAGGACTGCTTACCATAATTGTCAGTGTCGTGGCCAATGCACACTGCCCGCTGTCGGGCGTAAATGTATAAACAGAAGTTCCCGTTGTACCGGTGTTGACGGCGGATGGAATCCAGGTTCCGGTGATGTTGTTCAGTGATGTATCGCGCAAAGCAGGAGCTGTTGAATTCAGGCACAATGGACCTATAGGGGCAAATGCAGGAATAGTTTCAGTCGTTACCGTTGCGACAAGCGTTGCCGGTTCAGCACACTGCCCGCTGTCGGGGGTGAATGTGAAGATGGAAATTCCTGTCAGGGCTGTATTTATTGCAGCAGGCATCCATGTCCCGGATATCCCGTTCAACGAGGTGGCCGGCAGTAAAGGAGGAATGCTGTTCCGGCAAAGGGTAACCAGGGATGCAAACACCGGCAGCGTCTCGTTGCCGAGGGTAATGATAACAGAGGATTCAGCAGGCTGACAACTTCCGCTACGCCCGAATCCTGTGGCGGTAAGGGTAAGGGTTACCGAGCCAAGCATCCTATCAGCAGGGCCGAAAAGGTAAACCGGATGTAAGGCTGTGGTATCGTTAAATGTGCCATCGCCACTGCTGCTCCATCGCAGACTGTAATAGCCCGAAGCCGTGGCGCCGAGAGGCGTGAACGGATTGTTGCTGCAACTTGTAGTTCCAGGGCCGGCATACGCCAGTGGCAGATCAAATACGTGTATGCTGCCCAGTTCAAGGCTGTCGCAACCCGACATGCTGGTTTGCAGTGCCGACAAGGTGTATTCGCCGGCATTCATGTTCCATGTAATGGTTACTGTATCAGCGGTTTCGGGTAAGAGAATGATGCTCCCCAGCGGGTCAGTCAATGACCAGGAATAAGTGGAGCCGGAATCGCCATCGAGGCGGTAATGCCGTTCAGCGCCCCTGCAAACACTGTCGATCACATATCCCTGGCCGTCTGCCGTGTAGGCTGCTGCAAGCAATAAGGTCAACAATATGGATCTGAGCGTTTTCATTCTATTTTTTCTTATCTCCGGGGGTGTACTGATAGATATGCGAACTGCCGGGCTTCGGGTTAACCGTTACCAACACAGAGTTAGATGCAAGGTTGTTGCTCCCATAGGCATCACTGACTCTTGTCACGGAGTAAACAGTGTTCGCCAAGGGACTGACGTTGAGTATGAAAGGGCTGGCGTTGATATCGGTGTAGGTAGTGGTGGTGATGCCATCAAAAACATCGATGCTCCACGGGGCCGTTCCTGTAAGGGTTATATTAAGCGTCGCCTGTTCGCCCAGGCAAATGGGTGAGGGTTGCAGCAGGGTTGCGGTGGGTAAGAATTCCAGAACGGTAATTTTACCCACTTTCAGGTTCATGGTACACCTTGCCCGGCTGGCAGTTACTTTGTAAAAGTAAACTCCGGGTTTTAGCCAGGTAACATTTACTGTTGATCCCAGGCTGTTTCCTGAGCTGAAGAAAGCTTCCGATGCAGGGCAATTGCCTGGTACTGCTGCAAAATTGACACCGGTAACTTCGTTGTAAAGTTCCCAGGAATAGGTGTCGCCTGGAATTTCCACCACGCTCAAAGTGGTTGTCTGACCCGTGTACACATTATTCTGAGCCATGGTTTGAGCCATAGCCATCAGTACTGGTATTACTACCAGCAACAGACGCAGAATGATATGTTTAAGTCGGATCATAATTTCTGTTTCGGATTTTAATTCCGGGTTTGGCTTATAGGGCCAGTCCCGAAATTACATTTCCTTCTCTTCTTCATTTAGTTGCAATGTAAGTCACGGCGGTGTTCATTGTTGGCCCTGATTTTTACGGCGCCATCCCGGGAGGCCCGGATCACCTTTATTCTTTTGGGTTTCATAACTTCGGAATGTATGGGATTGACTTTTTGACAGAGTTTTGGGTTCCTGATTTTCGGGCAAACGAAAACAGATTTGCCGGGCTTATTCGATTAATACATTCATCGTGTTGAAATTCAGCAGATTGAATGCTCCTTTTCGAAAACTGAGTTGCTTCATTCCGGCCTTAGTTTGCATGAGTAACTCTTTGGCTTGTCGCCAAAGAAATAAGAATCGTACCCTGAGTATATTTTCGCGGAGCAAAGCCTCGGCCGGATGAGTTAGGCTAATGACGGTTTTTCCCGCGGGCGGTATTATTCCGTCACGGGGCATCCTTTTCGTCCTGAGCCGGAATAACCTGTGGTAAAGGTTCAGTGTCGTGCATAAGCCTACTGGCTGGCAGAAGGTTAGCTGGCTTTTTGAAAACATGTGTCTGATGAAATGGCAAAAGCCCGGCGGTTTGACGACCTGTCGGATATGCCTGCTGAACGGGTGGCTTCGGGGTTTCAGATGACTGAAAATGAAGCTCATGAAAAAAACTATCCGGGCCTGCATCAGGCTGAAATCAGGCGGCCTTTGGCGGTCGAAGGGATATGTGAGCCTATACCACGTAGGATGTGGTTTCCCGGGAATCGATACTATTCCAGTTTGAAGCAAAGGGGCCGGCAGATTGCCTGGTGGTCGGTTATAGTGCAGTGATTCCGCCTTTCGGTATAACCCTGCATGGCAAGTGGCATTCCCTGGTTCCTGTTTAGGATTATAAAAATAATATTTCATGGTTCAGAGCTTTGCAAAGAGTTGAATCCTGATGTGATAAAAATGAAACTTCCGGGCTGAAAGTGAATCCTGGTGAGATAGCCCGGGTATGGCCCTCGTGTGTGCGTGTACGCGTGCGTGCGCGCGCACGAAAAAGCAGGCGGCCACCAGTGGTGATCGCACAATCTCAACGCCCGTGGATACCCAGCGGGAGTGTTTCCGGAATTTGATTTAAAGCGCGTTGTCATGGCCAAATGTTAGTATTCGACATTCGACTTCGGTTTGCGTATGCCGGCTTGTGAAGGCAACCAGCTGTTGATCCGGGTTCTTTATAAGAGCCTGGAATGCAGCCTGGAATGCAGGCACTTTCCGTCAATCATGAACCGCAAAACGGAATCGGTTACGGCTTCGCTTTATAAGGTCGCTATTGAGCCAGGCAGGGCTTGTATGGCCTGGGCTGAGCGTTTATGGATAGGGTAGGAGCGTTTTCTCCCTGTTGGAAGGGCACACTTCGTGAATCACCTATATGTGTTATGTATCGTCGCGGAAGCTGTGGTGTTTTAAATTCCCACAAAAGGTTCCCGGTTTTTTTAGCGTTTATGAAATCATTCAACAGGTGCACTTTTCAGAAGCAGTTACCTGTTCAATAGTATCATTATCATGGCTTTGGATTCACTGCTATAAGGCTGTTTCCCGGCAAAGGTCAAACTATACCTGGATTTAACCAGGTCTGTTTTCCGAAGGATCAGGGGAATATAACTCTTTGAATGTCCGGGCCAGAGAGCCATCCTTGCTATCTGTCCACTTTCAATCTGGTCTCATCCCAAAGCTATGAGTCTTTATCCTTAACCCTTTAATCTTTAACCTTTAGCCTTTAACCTTTAACCTTTAACCTTTAGCCTTTAACCTTTAACCTTTAACCTTTAACCTTTCCCACCCCCAAGCCATCCGCCCGGAAACCGATCCGGGCAGAAGGACATATAAGGGTATGAAAAAAGCAACGGTCACACTGTTATCTCATTATGGTTTAACAGGCAGCAAACCAGGAGCCGGCATTGTTGCACCAGCATTGATGGTTGGTCTTGGTTTGAGGGTTTGTGTTGCAATATCATTGGCGAAAAGATCGACCCATGGACAAACGGCTGGTGGTCCGCCACCGGCAACGGTATGAACGTCACCCAGCTGATCAGCAGGAGGTGCGCTTAAATTGGTTAGCCCATCCACGGCCAGTGCAACCGGTTCGTCAGCAAGACCTTCGTAGTTTACGGTAGTGCTGTGATCCAGAGTTACCCGTACATAAAGGGACTCTCCTGCAGCGCCTACAAAGCCCGATGGGTCAGCAACGGTATATACATCAGCTGATGCCCATATCCCGGCTGCCAGTGTCATGGCATGAGGCGTAGTGAAGTTTTTATCGGTAGCCCATTCAACGGTTACTGTTTCTTCGGCATCAACTCCTGTTAAAGTGAAACTGGGTTTCCATGAACCGCTGAAATTGGCTGCAACTACTTCATAGAACATGTAGTCAGTTCCGAAGTCGTAAATGACTCCTTCGGGTGCGGTTGCATCATACTGGGCATCGACTATGTCGTGAATACATTTGTCGAGGTTTACGCCATAGCCGGCAACCAGCGTTCCTGCTGTGTTGGGAGTAGCACCGTTGAGAAGGTTGGCAATGTCGAGGGTAAAGGCGTTTTGTGGTAGAATTTTATACACTTTCATGTTTTGCGAAATACAGGCATCAGGTGTTGATGCCGTGTTTCTTACCTGGATTACAACGAAAACGGGGTTTGCAGGATTGTATGCAAAACTCTTCCATGTAATTGAAACGGTGTTGGTTCCGGTAGCAGCATTATTGTATCCGGTACCTGTAGCTGCTACAATAGCACTTGCAGGTGTGATTTCCCGGTTGGCGGTGAGCACCCCGGCATTGATGAAGTGCTGATCCTGGGTTACAAACCAGGTGTACTCCTTTGTGCCGGCGGGTGTGGGAACCGTTACTTCGTAGGTATAAGGCGCTCCTGCGATAGGATGTAAGGCATCTGCGGTAAGGCAGGTAACAGGGCGGGGAGCAAGCTGCCCGTAAGCAGTTGAGAAGCTAATGGCGATAAGTACCATGATCAGAATAAAAAGTTGCTTTTTCATTTTGTTTAGTTTTTTAAGAGTGAATTGTAAGTTTTGTTAGGGTTTTAATCCTGGTAAGCATAAGCGTACTTTTTTTAAGAGTTTGTAATTAGTAGATCTACTGTTTGCTGCCTTCAGGCAGACTTTCATCGGCTTTTCGTTTATTTTCATAGGCGCGTTTATTAGTTAGATACTTCTGGTTTTATGTTTTCGGCCTGGGAAACCCCGGCATAGAGCAGCATTCGGCACTGAATTAGGGTGAATGTATCCTGGCAGCAGATGATGTTTTTGCATCAGGCTGAAGTGGATGATCCCGGACTACTGATTGTATTGTGTTCATTTTTTTTTAGTTTAATTTGATCACATCGGGGCGTGGTTTAACTGTTACGGTGATGGTTTGCGATGGCGAAACATTTCCGTGGCAGTCGGCAACCTGGTACGTGACATGGTGAACCACATTAGCTGTAATGCTTCCCGGAAAGTGAATATTCACCACATAGGTTGATGGTTGCCCGGTGACATAGGTAGCTGGCAAGGCCGGCAAAAAAGTTCCGTCAGCAAAATCGATGCGCCAGCGGATTTCGAAAGCACATCCTGAGGGGCAATTGTCGGTGATGGTTGCAAGGTCAAGATCAAGATCGGTATTCCCGGCCACAAAGAGGTAATATTCGGGCCGGTTAGGCATTATATCGACGGTAGGATCCCAGTAAGTGGCGCCGTAAATATCCTCCACGCAATAACTTAGATCGGCAGGCACATTGAATGTTGGAGCCTGGTTATCAATCACAGTGATGGTTTGCGTACACACATCGGAACCCGAAACATTGGTTGCCGTCCAGGTTATAGTAGTTACGCCTACATTGAAAGTGTAATTCCCGATGGCCCCTGTGCCGGAACCAATGGTAGCTCCGCTCATCACCCACGACCAGGTTACGGGGTCCCCCGCATTCACAAAGGGTTCCGCTGGATTAACTACAGCATTGCAGGTATTTGTATTTGAGGATGGAGGATCTGAACAAGTGATATCGGGAGGAACAATGATGGTAATAATCTGGATACAGTGGGTTACATTTCCGCATTTGTCCTTCAATATAAAAGTGCGATCAACAATGATGGGTGAAATTCCTGATTGGGTGTCGCTATATGTGTAAGACTCAATTTTGCAATTGTCGGTGGCAAGGCCTCCTTCGTTGTTATATTGAGTTTCAGTAATACTTACCGGGGATTCTGAATATACTAAGGGGAGAATTACGGAAACATTTGTACCGCTTATTATTTTGTCGGGCGGACAGTTAATGATGACGGGAGCTATATTATCATCCACCATAAATGATTCTTCGGCAATCGAGCTGCAGCCAAAAGCGTCTGTTACTTCAAGGTAGAGTTCGAAAGGGTTTCCACAAGTATTACCCGTAGTTATGTTAGTGTTAATTGCATTGGTAACTCCTGAAATACTCCCGTTTCCTGAAATGGACCATGCATACGAAGCCATGGCAGAATTTCCAGTATAAATATTGCCGGTTGTTCCTGCACAAACAGGGTTACTCCCGCTAATGACGCTTATCGGTAATGGTTGTACTACTACGGTAATGGCCGAATTGAGCGTGCGCTGGCAACCCGTAATGTCAGTTACACTTACCAGGTTATATACATAGGTTCCCAGGTTGATGGTAGGCGCAAATACAATTGCAGTATTGTTGATGCCGTATGTAGTGATAGTCTGGTTGGATCCACCGTTTATACTATAGGTAAATGTATAGGGAACAGTTCCACCACTTGCAGTAAATGCAATGAGCGGTGAGGCTCCATACTGGCAGCAGTTTCCTCCGCCATTAACTGTAGCCATAGGTGCAGGAATCACGGTTAAGTAAAACTGTTTGGTTTGTGGTGTACAACCATAGGAATCGTGCATAGTCAGGTAGTATATCCCTTGTCCCGCTAAAGAGATGTTGGTGATTATAGGATCCTGCAACGTTGAAGTAAATCCGTTAGGCCCTGTCCAGTTTGTGTGGTATGGTGGCATGCCTCCGGTAATATTGGCATTAAGTTGGACATTCATCCCCTCGCATATCACATTGGTTCCATTGTTAGCTGAAGGGCTGAAAGAATAAGGCACAGGTGATAAAGTTCCAAAGGAAATATCATCCAGGCCAAAATCATTCCCTCCGGCAGCCGTTTCGAGGTCAATAATCCGTAAAGTAGCTGATGTGGCTGCACCCGAATTCCATGTCCCATAAAATCTGTCTTTGATCAGCCAGGGGTTATTCACAATATCAACGCCCGCAGTCAGGGTAGCAATAGTTCCTACCTGAACTCCATTTACTTCGAACCTCAGCTTTGCAAATGGGGCAACATTGTTCAGACTCATTGCCCATGCCGAAAAATAATAATCGGTATTAGGGGTAATGGATAAAATTTCTTGCCATACGGTAGGCTGGGGTGCATACTTTGCGCCGTTTACTATCATGAAGTTGGCATTACCGATGCCTGTTCCTGAGGTATGGTCGTAGCCCCAGAAGTTTGGGTGAGTGAATTGGGCGTTATTGTAAACTGAATATTCGCTTTCAGGTGCAATGAGTCCGTTAGCTGCAGGGTCATAATCATAGCCGGAAGTAAAACCGGTGTTCCCGGCTGTGAATGTGCCATTCGAAACCAGTTCATTCGAAACATTTAAATTAGCTGTTGTTGAACATCCATTCGCCCCGGTTACTATTACCGAATAGGGCCCGGCAATATCTATCACTATTACCTGTGTGGTAAGTCCGTTGCTCCAAAGGTATGTTCCTCCTCCTGTTGCTGTTAATTGTATCTTCCCGGAAATGGCACAATAATCTGCAGTTATGGAAGCCACAGGCAGTGGTAACGAAGTTACACTGACAGAAGCTGAATTGGAGCAACCGGTTAACGGGTTGGTATAGCTGGCTGTATAGGAAGTAGTTACAACCTGACTGACATTGATGGGGTCGGCAACTGAAGCAGTATAACCCGCAGGGTTTGATGTCCAGTTGATCGTTGGAATCGCGGAAGGTGTTCCCGTAAGGCTCACATTATCAATAGCCCAATACCTTCCCCTGTTCGATCCGCAGTAATAGCTGAACCTAAACTGGAAAGTTGTTGAATTGATATAGGCTGATCCAAGATTGAGTATCTCATTCTGAAACGAAGAAGGTGTTCCTATGTCAACTGTATTGTAGATTATAACCTGGGTCCATGTAGCCCCATTGTTCGTGGAAACTTCAACCTTTGCGAATTCGCCTGTAGTGCTGTTAAAATCATAATAGTGCCAAAACGATAACGACAGGCTGGAGTATCCTGCAGTACTCAGTACCGGCGAAACCAGGGTGGTTGCTGTTGTGGTGCCATTCTGCGACCTGCTATCCGATAAATAGAACTGGCTGGCGTCGTTAGAATGAAAGGTCTGTGCGTTTGTTATATACCCGTCACCTCTTAAAGTCCAGTCGGCATTGGCAGGTGTGCCTCCTCCCGATGAATTGGTTCTTGTCCAACTATAGGCGGGGGGGTTAAAGCCTTCGGAGAGGATAAGCGGTGGCGTATTGGCGGAAGATGTAGAGAAAAGGTTAAACGTGGTCCCGGCACATACTGAACCTACCGAAGAACTGGCTGTTACTGAAGGTTTTGGATTCACCGTTACCGTTATCGTGAAAGGATTTCCTGTGCACAAACTGACTTGAGATGTTGGCGTGACAACATATTGAACGGTACCGGCCGAAGTATTGCTCGGATTTGTGAGGGTCTGGACGATGGCGGTCCCATTCCCGGCTGATGCACCTGTTATTCCCCCGCTTATAGCTCCGATTGTCCACGTAAAATTGCTGGCTACGGAAGCGGTTAATGGAATATTCGACACTATACCACTGCATATGGCTGCTGAAACAGCATTGGTAACAATCGGTTTTGGGTGTACTGTTACTAATAGGGTTGTTGGATCGCCGGCACAAGGGCCTGATGCCGACTTCGGAATTACTATATATGCTACTGTGCCGTCAGCGGTATTGCCCGGATTAGTGAGAATTTGATTTATTGCCGTTCCTGCTCCGGCTGAAGCGCCTGTAATACCGCCAGTTATAGCACCAATCGACCAAATGAATGTGCCGGGCAAAGTAGCAGTTAAAGTAATGCCTGTGGAAGATCCGCTGCAGATTCCATAATTTGCAGCACTGGTTACCAAGGGTTCTGGATTTACTGTTACCGTTACCGTGAAAGTATTGCCGGCACATCCGAGTGCGCTGACCGGGGAAATGGTGTAAACAACATTCACTGGATTTAAAGTTGGATTAGTCCATGCATCATCGGATATACTATTGGCGGCAAAGCCACTGCCTGTTGCAGGTGATCCGGCTGAGGAAGTTAATCCATTACTCTGAATTGATGTAATGGTATAGGATGCCACCGCGATGCCATTGGTACTCGCGCCCAGTGTAATACCCGCAGGAATATCGCTGCAAACACCTGTGCTTTGGGCATTAACTAATGGGGAAGGATTTATAGTTACTACTACTGTTGTGGTCGAATTGACACAAACATCGGCTGTTGCCGTAATGGTATAGGTTACGGTTGATAGGAATGAAGAGGTGTTTGTAATCACTTCGCTAATCACATTTCCTGTTCCGTTTGCCGTAAATGTGGTGCCAGAACCTCCGGTTAATGCCGCCACCCATGAAAACTGGGTGCCGCTGATATTGCTGGAAAGAACAATGTTGGTGTGTTCTCCGTTACAGATAGTCTGTACTCTGGAGGACGGATTAACCGAAACGCTAATGATCTGGTTTGCTATTACCGTAACTGCGTTCAGATTGCTGCAGCCTGTCACGGTAATTGTTTCCTGCAAGTAATATGTGGTAGTAACAATAGGTGATACTGTGGGGTTTGATGTGACAGAGGTAAATCCGGGGGGTAAGGATGTCCAACTATAGGTATGGCCAGGAATGGACGGGCCCCCGATCTGAACACTGGCTCCTGCGCAAATCTCTTTGTTGTTGCCCACAAAGGCAGCGGGAAGCGGATTTACTGTTATTCCAAGCAAGCTCGAAGGACCTGATCCGCAAATATTTGCAGGGGTCACCTGGACATTCCCGCTGTTGACACCTGTACTCACAGAAATGGAATTCATTCCTTGTCCGCTGTTTATCACCCACCCTGCCGGTACGACCCAGGTATATGTAATGCCTGCAAAATTTGTCACACTATAGGTTTGTATGCTCCCTTCACAAAATTGTAGATTGCCAAGTATCAATCCAGCTGAAACCGGAAGGGGTTTGATCGTTATCAACATCGATTTTCCTGTACTGCTTCCGCATGAGTTACCAGGTGTGACCATTATGGAGCCTGAAGTTGCACCAATTGTTAGCGTGATTGAATTGGAGCCTTGTCCTGCTGAAATCGAACTCCCTGCCGGGACAGTCCACACATAAGTTACTCCTGCCTGGTAAAGAACACTATATACCTGTATGGAACTTTCACATGGATTGTTATTCCCTGAAATCGGACCGGGATCGGCTGGAATTGCTAAATCCACACTCATAGCCAGCGTTTGCGCCGTGCCGTTTCCACACAAATTTGAAGGTACAACAACAATGTTCCCGGATAAGGCTCCTGCAGTCACAACAACGGAATTTGTTCCCTGGCCCGAATTGATGATCCAGCCTGCGGGTACCGACCATGTATAAGTAACTAATGGTATATTAGTCACGCTGTAAGTCAAAGTGCCCGAAACGCAAACTTGCTGATTCCCGATTATTGGGGACGGTTGTACAGGCACACTGGACCAGGGGTTTACGGCAAACAAGCGGGGAACGCTGCCGCCACAAGCATTTCCGGCAATTACCTGAATGTTGCCAGCGGCTGCTCCTGCAGTTGTGGTAATTGAATTGGTACCCTGCCCGGCAGTTATAACCCAGCCGGCCGGCACTGACCAGGAATATATAACTCCGACTACGGTTATAACAGAATAAATCTGGTTGGATCCTATACAGGGGGCAACCATTCCGCTAATAGGGCCAGATGGAGCAGGGGTTGAATTTAGTATGTTTATGGCCATTGTTTGGGGTGGGCCATTACCGCAGATATTCGATGGCGTGATCGTGAGGTTTCCCGACAGTATACCGTATTTTATCTGGATAATATTGGTGCCCTGGCCACTCAAAATAGATGATCCTGCAGGGCCAATCCATGTGTAAGTAACCCCTGGGGGGGGTGGGGGATTCACCATATAATTCTGCGTTGAGTTCTGGCATAAATTGGGCGTTGATGGAGTAATAGGACTGGTTTGTGCCGGAAGAGATAAAACTGAAATTGCCTGTATGGAGGCCGTGCTTGTTCCGCATACATTTCCTGCAGTCACAGTGATGTTCCCACTCATGCCTGCAATTCCTACATTTGTTGAAATGGTTGCTGTTCCCTGTCCTGCATCAATAACCCAGCCTGCAGGAACAGTCCATGTGTAGGTTACTCCTGATATGCCGGCAATGTTGTACGATGGTAAAGTTCCCTGGCAGGGAGCTGTGTTTCCGGTTATAGGGCCAGGTTGCAGTGGTATGGTTTGCACTGTCAATGCAAGAGTCTGCATTGTGCCAATGCCGCATGCATTGGAAGGAGAAACCTGAACGATTCCGGAAGCGGCACCTGTTGTAACCAGGATGCTGCTGGTGCCCTGTCCTGAAGTGATAACCCAGCCTGCCGGGAAAGCCCATGTGTAGCTCACTCCTGGTATATTTGTTACAGTGTAATTCAGTAAAGTAGTCCCGAAACAAGGAGAAACCGGACCGCTGATAGAACCAGGTTGAAGTGGAATGGTTGTGACGGTAACTGCTTGCGATCTTAGCGTTCCATTGCCACATAGGTTGGAAGGCGTTACTGTAATATTTCCTGCATTCGCTCCAACACTTACAGTGATTGAATTGGTTAACCCCCCGCCGGTTTGTGTCCAGCCTGCCGGTAAAGCCCATGAATAGCTGACGCCCGGCACGTTGATAATGGAGTAGGTTTGTGTAGAACCTATGCAAGGGCTTAGGTTACCTGTAATGACCGATGGTTGGGCAGGTATCGTAATTACCGTTATAGCCAGAATCCGGGCTGTGCCATTACCGCAGATATTAGAGGGAGTAAGGCTGATATTTCCTGATCCGGCTCCCACAGTGACAGTTATCGAATTTGTTGTACCTCCCCCGGTTTGTAACCATCCGGCCGGGAAGGACCAGGCATAGATGACTCCTGGAACAAGAGTAACACTATAACTCTGGGAAGAGCCAATGCAAGGATTTAAATTTCCTGTTATTATGGAAGGTTGAGCAGGAATAGTCGTTGTGGTTACAGCAAGAGTAACAGCTGTTCCTATGCCGCAGGTATTGGACGGGGTCACAGTAATACTTCCTGTGGTGGCTCCGGGAGTTACTATTATCGAATTTGTTGTTCCTCCACCGGTTTGAGTCCATCCTGCAGGGAAAGTCCAACTGTAGGTTACGCCTGAAACATTGGCGACACTATAGGTTTGGGCTGTTCCTGTACAAGGGTTTGAATTTCCGCTAATGGCTGAAGGTTGTGCCGGAACCGTGGTGGAAGTAACGCTAAGTATTTGTGCTGTTCCGCTGCCACAGGCATTTGACGGTGTGACAATAATATTGCCTGACTGGGCTGTGGTGGTAACAGTCACAGAATTTGTTACCCCCCCGCCTGTTTGTATCCATCCTGCCGGGAAAATCCATGTGTACGTTATACCTGCTACATTGGTTACGTTGTAAATTTGAGAAGTTGCCATGCATGGCGTAATACTGCCGGTAATAATGGATGGCTGTGCCGGGATGGCTGTGGTAGTGACGGCAAGGGTACGGGGCGTACCGTTTCCGCAAGCGTTGGAAGGAGTAACACTTATATTTCCTGTACCTGCTCCAACAGTAACATTTACGGAATTTGTTGTCCCGCCACCGGTTTGAGTCCATCCAGCAGGAAATGTCCAGGCATAAAATACTCCGGGAATATTCGGAACGATGTAGATTTGTGAAGAACTTATGCATGGGGTAATGTTTCCGGTAATAATTCCTGGCTGGGCAGGCACAGAACTTACGGTTAGGCTGGTTGTGTTATTGGTGGAAATCGGATTATTACACCCGGCAGAAACCAGATTGGTAATCGTTACAACCGTTACACCGGGGTTAAGCAGTGCAATGGTATTAAAAGTGGCTAAGCCTGCAGTGCTTACTGTGAAAACAGCTGTTGCACCAGTTGCGGTGTTGGCACCCGTAAGATTATACGTCACAGTATAAGTTCCAACAGGTAATCCGACAGTTGTAGCGTTAAGAGTAATTGTTGATGCCATGCCTGTGCATACCAATGTCGCCGAGGTTGATGCCAGATTATAGTTTGGACACATCCATGTTAGGGTAACCTGTCCGTCGGCGCCTGATTTGGAAGTAGAAGTGTTTTCTCCCCTGCCTCCTCCTCCTCCCCCGGGTGTTAGTCCGGCTGCCGCATCCGGAGTTCCGTCACCATCGGCGCCGCGTCCGCCATTTCCTGTTCCTGTTCCTCCGCTTCCGCCTGTCAGGGTGCCTGTTCCTCCTATGCCACCAACAGTGGTGTTTGTTGCGGATCCACCTCCTCCGCCACCACCTTCATTATTCGAACCAATGGTTGAAATTCGCGCGTCGCCGCCATTTCCTCCGGCAAAGGATGCTAGTATGTTTCCTCCAACAACCGATGCTGCTCCTCCTGCGCCACCAAGCCTGCTATTGTTTACATAGGTTCCTCCATTTGCCAATATACTTGAAATTGACGTTTGTGATCCATTGTTGCCTGCTGTACCTCCGGTTCCAACTGTAATAGTAAGAATAGCTCCTGGGATAAGCCCGGTAAGAGTGCCACGGGTATAGGCTCCTGCACCCCCACCACCAGCCGCTCCTGATCTGTTTGATCCACCGGCGCCACCACCCCAGTTTTCAGCAACAATAGCCGTAACTCCAGCCGGAACAGTAAAAGTGCCATTTGTTGTAAACGTCTGTGTGGTCTGAGCGAAAACCGGGCTGCCCGCGAGTAATACGATTATCATCAATGCAGGAAAACCTGATTTGATGATGCCTGTATATTCACAGGGAGCTCTGTTAATCATTTTTCTCAGATAATGCATTTGAAAAAATATTTTGTGGAAAAGTTTAGGGTCGTCTAACTCATTTTCCGGTTTTTCCCCTCTTTCTGGACTGTATGCTTTCTGTCATATATTCTTGAGCATGCTAGAAATACTGTTATGGGTATTCCTTTTTCCCGTTTTGTGATTATCTGTACAAATCCTTCATGTCGTCAACTGTATCAATTGTTTTAAAGTTGTGGATTATTTTTCCCAACAAGTAAATAAATATTACTAATAAGAACTTGTACTGCCTAAATTAGTAATAAAAACCTTGGTTTGCGTCCATACTTTAGTAATTATTCATTACCGGGCATGAAAAAAGTAATATGAAAAATCATAAATAATTAAAAAATGTAAAATTTCTTTCAAGGCAGCTTCTTTTACAATAATATCATGGTCTCCCCAGTCCTTTTCTGAGAAAAACAGATGGGGTTAATTTTTGAAAATATTGAATAATAATTAGATACAAACTTTCGTATCCTAATTTGAGTTGTTCGGAGTATTTAAAAAACATGAACAAATAAATTGCAATGCGGATAAAATAGTATACAGTATAATATTAAAAAAATAATAAATCAAGTAAAATGAATTTATATTATAGGGATATGCAAAATGGATAGTATTTATTGTGCAAGTATAAAAAGTTTACACTTTTAGCCATAGGAATGCCAGCCCAACATACTGGTTTGTATATTTATCTATAGCTCCATGGTGCGTGATTTAAACTTTGCCTTCGGGGGACGCATCACGGTTTAACGGGAATAATTGATACTTAAGAAATTATAGTTAAAACTTACCATAATTATATGGCTAATTGTGCAGGCTTTCGAAGCTGACAGTTTCTGAAAGGGATAAGGATGGCATGCTTTCTTCAGGCTTGCGGAATTCTTGAAGCTGTTATTGGCAGTATGCTTTTTTAGTCAGTATCTGTTGAAAAGGTATAATTTCGGATGCCAGCAAGAGGTGAAACAGATCGGGGTATATCAAGTTTTATTATTAAATGCAGATATACAGCAGTTTGGCAAAAAAATATTCACCCTTTCTTCAGGGTAAAACCCCTTTTTCTTTTTGGGATTTAGGGGGAAAAGATACGACCGCAGTCTGAGTCAGGCACTGTAAGATTATAGGACGCCTAGAAGCCTGGATGCCCGACTTCGTGAAAACGGTTGGGATTGTTGTGCTTTCGGAAAAGCCAGGCAACCGATATTTCGTGGGCGCCTCCCGAGCGCATGGTGACCCTTGAAATGGTGTAGTCGAAGCTGTATCCTACCTTATATTCTTTTTGCTGAAAGCCTAGCAATAGGATCAGGGCGTCGGGGTTTCCAAAGGTATGCCTGAGCCATAATCCTGCTACCACAGGGAATGAGTTCACATACATTCCCAGGTTTAGCTGCCTGAAATTGCCTTGTTGTATATAAACTACGTTTGGCGATACAGAGAAATTGCGTAAATCTTCCCCATCCATACCCTGGAAAAAATCGATCAGCATTCCGGAATGCAGGGTCCAGCGCATGCGTAACCTGTTCTCATTTCCGCCATAGAACGACATATCGGGCCTGCTGAGATGGTTAACGGCAAGGCCAAAATACAGGCTTTCCTTAAACCCAGCCAGCAATCCTGCGCTGAAATCCAGGTTGCCGATATTCAGTTTAGGGGGTAAATATTCCCTTGTTGGCTCAATATTGCCTGTATGTATATCAATCTGATCGTAAAAAAGCAGTTTTTCCCAATCCAGCCTGTACTGCATGTACCCAGCCTGAATAGCGGCATTTAAAACCATAAAATGCGAAGCCTGCAGGCGGTACGAATAAATACCGCTTGCGCTGAACCGGTTGTAAACACCGCCCCCTCCTATATCGGCATTGGCTATGATGCCCGCCCCTCCCGATATTTTATCGAAATGCTCATCCCAGGTGGCACTGTAGCTCACATATCCTTTTGTGATAGAAGGCCACTGGTTACGGTAATTCAGCGTAACCCGCTGATCCAGCTTTCCCCCCGCCAGGGCCGGGTTCAGGTATAAGGGATTTGCATAAAACTGGGTATAGATCACATCCTGCGAATAGGCCCGGCTGATCAGAGTAAGTAGCGCGATGGCAATGAGAATTAGTCTTGATGTCTTCATTTTACTCAACTATTTAAGAAGCATTACAGTTCCCTGTGCAGGGGATTTCTGGTTGAAGTTATAGGAAACAGGTGCATTGAAACTTACCACCCAGGTATAGAGATCAGGTGGACAAGGCATTCCTTTAAAAGTGCCATCCCAACCCTTTGTTTTGTCGCTGGAGCTAAAGAGTTGTTCGCCCCATTTATTGAATATCAACATCTTGAAGGAGAAGTCAATATCGTGATTGTATTTTGGTAAAAACTCATCATTCAGTCCGTCGCCGTTGGGCGAAAATGCGTTGGGCATCCATATCAGCAGCTCGCAGGGGCGCAGCAACACCGAGTCGCTACCCTGGCAGCCATGGTGATCGGTAACAATTACCCAATACAGGCCTTCGGCTGTTGCCACCAATTGGGGAGCCGTGCTTCCATCCTGCCAGCTGTAAGTGGCAAAGCCGGTTCCGGGGGCCAGCACAACTTCATGATCCGAACAAAGGGTGTCATGATCGCCTATGTGAACTTCAGGGCTGGGGAATACGTATAAATCAAGGGTCTCTGTTTTTGAACAGGCTTTACTGCCGGTAGCCGTTACCTGGTATTCTCCCGAGGCATCTGGTCCAATTTTACCAAGTTCCCATTCCGCACCGGCATGAGTCTGTCCGTCAGGACTGGTCCATTTGTAGCTGAGGTTCTCTGCGTTCAGTGAGCCGGCACCCAGAGTGATTGGAGTTCCTGGACAATATTCGCCTCCACCGCTGGTAAAAATTTGCGGAACCGGTGTTATTTCAACCAAGCCCATGGAGTATATAGCCGGTATCTCGTATCCTGATGCGGAATAAATGACGCAATTCAGCCAATTCCACTTTAATTCAGTGAGCCCCGGCGACAACCCATAAAAACTAAGCTTAAATAATAAGTCTTCGCTCAGTAAGGTGATGGAATCGCTTGCCTGGAAATTCATTTGTAGTATACCCGGGGAAATTAAGGTGGCCGATAAAATGCCCTGGTTCAATAAACTGTTCACCTGCGAAAGACCATTAAATGTAAGTATAGAAGAATCAAAAGCCAGTTGTATAGAGAAAGCCGAAATGTTGGTGAAATCGTAGGCCATCAGCGGGATTTCAAATGGAATACTTATACAGCTCTCCACATTTCCTGCAAGTACTTCTACCTCACCGGTCACCTTGTTTAAAATGATAAATTGTTGTGAAGCCATACACCCGTTTTGATTTCTCACCCATGCGGTATACGTGCCGGCCGTCAGTTTGGAAAATACATTCTGGGTCTGCCAGTCCATCCCGTTTATGGAATATGCCATTGATGGTGCTGTGCCTCTGGCTGTGATAATCACGTATCCGTTAGCCAGTCCGTTTGTTGAAGTGAAAGTGCTGATGCCGGTGATTTCGGGATTGCTTATCTCCACCGCGAGTGTGGCAGGCAGCGCACATTGTCCGGCATCGGGGGTAAAAGTATAAATGAGGGTGGTATCCAATGATGTATTAATGGTTGCAGGCTCCCATTTACCACTGACGCCTTCGGGTGAAATGGCGGGTAAAGCCGGCGGTATACTGTTGCGGCAGAAGGGGCCCATAGGCTCAAATGCCGGAACAGCCGGGCGGGTAACTGTTATTTTCACTGATACGGTTGAGGAACATTGCCCCGAGTCCGGGGTAAAAGTGTAATTGCTGGTCCCGGCGATGGAAGTATTGATGGTGGATGGATTCCACTTCCCGTGTATGCTGTTGGCCGAAGTGTCGGGGAGAACAGGTGAAGGCGAATTCATACAAAGCGTTTCAAAAGCAGAGAATGCCGGAATAAGCGTGTTACTGAGGGTAATGGTGAGCGATGATTCTGCAGGCGGACAACTGCCGTCGCGGCCTAAGCCAGTAGCCGTGAGGGTGAGAGTAACTGACCCAAGAGCTATATCCGCAGGTCCAAAAGTATATTCCGGGTTTAGGGATAAGGTATTGTCGAAGCTGCCGTCGCCGCTGCTTTTCCAGCTCAGGTTCCGGTAGCCTGAGGCCGTGGCGTCGCTTAGACTTACGCGACTGTTTTTGCACCAGGAGCTGTTTTCGCCGGCATAGGCTATAGGTGCCTCAAAAACTTTTATGGTACCCAGTTCCAGGCTGTCGCATCCATATATGCTGGTTTGCAGGGCCGACAGTATATAGTCGCCTGCACTTATATTCCACGAAATAGTTGCCGTATCAGCGGTTTCGTTAAGGACACCAACAGTTCCCAACGCATTTGTCAGCGTCCAGGTATAAGTGGAGCCAGCCTCTCCGTCAATACGATAATGCCTTTCAGCTCCTCGGCACACACTGTCGATCACATACCCCTGGCCGGCTGCGGTGAAGGCAACTGCAAGGAATAAGGTCAGCAATATGGTTTTGAGGCTGTTCATCTTATTTTTTCTTTGATACTGGATTATATTGATAAATGTGCGAACTACCCGGCTTTGGAGTAACCGTTAGGGATACTGAATTGGATGATGTGCTGTTAGTTGCAAAAGCATCGGACACACTGATCACCATAAAGGAATAAATTCCCGCTGCCGGTGGAATGAACGGTATCAGGAGTTCGCCCGTGGTAATGTTGCTGACAGTTATATTTTGTATGCCTCCATTCGGGCCGGTGATGCGATAGGTTATACTCCAGGGGGCGGTGCCTGTGAGGTGGATCGAAAGGCTGGTGCCCTGGCCCAGGCAGATTTGCGGTGGTTCCAGGCTGAGTGTGGCTGTGGGTAACCATTGTTGGACAATGATTTTCCCTGCTTTCAGGTTCATCGAACAGCCGGGTTTACGGGAGGTGACTTTGTAGAAATACGTGCCCGGGCTCAGCCAGGTCACATGAACTATGGGTCCGGTAGTTATACCGCCTTCGAAAAATGCCTCCGTTGGCTGGCAGTTGCCGGGAACAGTCACGAAGTTGACACCCGAAACATCATTATAGAGTTCCCAGTTGTAGGTGTCGCCGAGCATTTCAATTACACTGAGTTCGGTTGTCTGACCAACATTGACAATATTCGTCTGTGCCAGGGCAGGAGCCAGGGCCAGTAGCAGTGGTATTACTACCATCAGCGTACGAATAAGTCTGAATATAGGTCGTCTCACCAGTTTGATTGCTTTAGTTTATTTGGTAAGCATCTCATTAATAGGTATAATCCTCCCGTCCTGCTCATGAATTACACATGCAGGCACTATCCACCCCGGCGGACGGTCCATGCTAAAGGGACTTCCACGGGTAAACGAGTCATATGATCCATGATGGGCAATTCCTGCACTTGCTGTCCGACTCTCCTCAGAAGTGCTGCCCGCAATGCCTTTTCGTGGCCTGTAAAAATGTTTAAATACGGAACCAGGTGGCTTGGCTGCGCAGGTGTGCTGACGCACCGGCTCCTGGCCGGGCGGTGGCTTACACCTCGGCATACCCGGAGTGCCCCATATTTGACTCACCTCACATTCAGGTGGGTAAACAGGTCCATGCTTGTTATAATTTAATATCATTCAATATTTTACATTAAATGAACGTGCGGAAAATGGTGGTCGGCTCTTTCCGTAATCGCACCGGATCATCGTTTTTCGGTATACCTGCTTGTTGCGAAACTGTCAGATAATCTGTCAGTATACGGCAAGCAATATAATCCGGGCTTTACAGGGCAGCAGTTTCCCATTGGATACACTGCAGCATACCAACTTCATTTCATAAGCTATTGAATTATAGTGTGATAAATGGATCGTTTCCGATCCGGGGGCGTTATCTGAATGATGCTGCTATGCCATGAGGATAGGGCAGCAGGAGTTGCCTTGCTGCAATGCTTGGGCTGTGTTGCGCTCGCCAGTACCCGATTTCCATTTTTATGGGTTGAATGCTACAGAGTGCCAAAACAAGGTTTTTTATCAGGGTAAAGCCAAAGCCAGGCTTTAACTTGTCTTCTGTTGCGCCGGGTGCTCAACACGCCCTTTTTCAGATGCAGGGCAATTCAGTGTATCAGGTAGCACAACACCGACAGGAGTTTTCACGCATGCGGGGTGAATGCGGTGGTTGTATATATATCCGGTTTTTTTACCGTGGATTGATAATACATTCCGATATCACCTTGCATAATCAGGTTGTTCTCATGCCCTTTGTCCCCTCTGCCGTCGGGCTAACGACGGCGGAGAGGATTACCGGGTTTGAAAAAGCAACTGTTGCGTTTAAACCCTTACGGTTTAACAGGAAGTAAGCCAGGAGCCGGCATAGTTGCCCCTGCATTGATGGTTGGCCTTGGCTTGAGGGTTTGGGTTGCAATATCGTTTGCAAACAGGTCGACCCATGGACATGCCGAAGGCGTTCCGCCGGCTTCAGTGTGTATATCGCCGAGTTGCTCGGCAGGAGGCGCGCTTAAATTGGTGAGTCCGTCCACTGCTAAAGCTACCACTTCGTCAGCCAGCCCCTGGTAGTTTACGGTAGTGCTGTGATCCAGTGTTACCCGAACATAAATAGATTCACCTGTGGCACCAACTGTTCCGCTCGGGTCAAGTGCAGTATACACATCGGGTGATGACCATATTCCGGCAGCAAGTGTCAATGCATGAGGCGTGGTAAAGTTTTTATCGGTTGCCCACTCAACATATACAGCTGCTTCGAGGGTAGTGCCGCCTAAAGTGAAGCTGGGTTTCCATGAAGTTGAAAAGTTAGCGGCTACTACTTCGTAGAACATATAGTCCGTTCCAAAATCGTAGATTACACCTTCGGGAGCTGTTGCATCATACTGTGCCTCAACTATATCATGAATGCATTTGTCGAGGTTAGCGCCATAGCCGGGAACCAGAGTTCCGGCCGTTATGGCAGTAGCCCCGCCGTTGAGGTTGGCAATATCCAGGGTAAAGGAATTCTGAGGGATGATTTTATACACTTTCATGTTCTGTGATATACAGGCGTCAGGGGTTGAAGCCGTATTTTTAACCTGTATAACTACAAACACAGGGTTGGCCGGATTGTATGTGAAACTCTTCCAGGTAATGTTTACCGTATTGGTTCCGGTAGCCGGGTTGTTGTACCCCACGCCTGTTGCACCAATGAGATTACTGGTTGGAATGATTTCACGGTTGGCTGTGAGTACTCCTGCATTGATAAAGTGCTGATCCTGGGTTACGAACCAGGTGTACTCCTTAGCCCCGGCCGGGGTAGGAACATCGATGGAATAGTCAAATGGCGTTCCTGCAATAGGATGAAGGGCATCTGCGGATAAACAGGTCACCGGGCGTGGAGCAAGCTGCCCGTATACAGTTGAGAAACTAATGGCAAAAAGGGCCACGAT
>CAIPFN010000066.1 GCA_903864265.1 uncultured Bacteroidales bacterium
AAGTATTGGCTCCCATCATCTGGAAATTGTCATTCAGATAATACTTAATTGCATCAATAGATGTCAGGATTCCAACCAGGGCCATGATTCCAAAAGCAATGATCAGCACAGTTAAAGTAGTGCGCATCATATGACTGCGTACCGACTGCATAGAAATGCGAAAATTTTCAAGTACAAGGCTGCCCGAAAATGACTTCATGGTTCGAATATATTTTGTAAAACTTACGTTTGCTGGTAAAATGAATAAGGGTATAATCAATGACGGCCGTATTTCCCTCTCAGGAAATACATGGTAAAATTAATGATTTAATTTTACTCTGTGACAAAAAAAGAAGGGGATGGAATGACTTAAAACAGCGAGATGGCCGACGACATGAACAGTGACCATAATAATACGGAGCCGCTGAGGTAAACTAATAAATACCGGTTGGTTGAATAGTACCTGGTTGCGATAAATGTGCCAACAGGAATTGATAGCAATATGGGGGTGAGGATTACTATACCCGCCAAGCCATATTTCCTGACCATTTTGATTATAAACCTGTTGCGCCGCGTAAATTTCTTTGCCGGGATGAATTTGGGAATTTTCAGATTCAGGAATCTGTAAACGGTAATCCGAAGCAGATGAGCATAGTACGAAAAATACCTTGAATATAAAAACAGGAACCACCGGCTTAGAAAAAAGAAGACTATTACGCCTGAAATTCCACCTGCAGTAGTCGAAAGCCAGGTTTGAATAAAATTAAGGCCCATGCTGAATGCCAAAGCAGGAGCAAACAAGAACTTGATGCTGCTTACGGCGAAGACAATTAATATTTTTAGAAATCCTGACAAAGCTAAAAACGTTTCTATAATAACGTCACAACTCTTAAAATGTTGCAACTAAAGGGAGCTTTGTTTGAAAAAAGAGGGATTGTGCCTCATTATACCTTTTGCCCGAAAGCCAGGTCGCCGGCATCGCCCAGCCCGGGTACAATATATCCCTGCGCTGTAAGTTCATCATCGATAGCGGCCACCCAAATGGTGGTGCCCGTTTTAGGAAGCATTCGTTTTAAATATTCTACGCCCTGCACACTGGCAACCACTGAAACAAAATGGGTGTGAGCCGGTTTTCCGTGAATCAGCAAAGCTTTGAATGCGGCAACCATCGACTGACCGGTAGCAAGCATAGGGTCAGTTAATATCAGAATGCGTTTCTCCAGTTCCGGACTGGAAACATATTCAATCTGAATGGCAAATTCGTCATCTTTACGGTGTTCGCGATATGCCGACACAAAAGCATTCTCAGCTTTGTCGAGGAAATTAAGCATTCCCTGGTGCAAAGGCAATCCTGCCCGAAGGATAGTAGCCAGTACAGGTACGCTTTTCATTAAAGGAGTCTCGGTTGTACCCAGGGATGTAACCACTTCTTTTATCTCATAATCCATGGTTTTGCTTATCTCATAAGCGAAAATCTCACCCAAACGCTCCATATTCCTGCGGAAGCGCATGCTGTCCTGCTGTATAGATGAATCACGCAGTTCACGCACAAACTGGTTTACCACTGAATTCTTGCTTCCTATATTGATCACCATACACCTGATATTTAACCTGTTTAGAAAATCCCCCTGCTGCAGATACCTTACAAAAATAGGTACTTTGAACTAATATTACGAAAAAGGGAGGTATTTTTTTATCCGCACCCGGCTTAAACGCCATAAGTGCAATCCTAACCTAAAAGGCAGAGGAAGTGAATTGCGTGAAAACCGATGATAAATCACCCTTTGCGCCCCAAAACTGCCGTAAAACCGCGCCAGTCCTTCGTTATTCGATCCTTCGAAATCGAGGGTTATTGCTCTGCCTGCATTTTGACGGATAAATTCATCGATAAGCCAGGGCATAGCATGGAGTTTTTTGCCCTTTTCGGAGAGTGCCGAAAATAGAAAAATGCTCCTCTGATGACTGCTAACCCATAAAATTCCGGCAAGCAACTGCTTGCAGTCATCGTAAGCCCCCCATATTTCGGATGTTCCCTTCCTCAGGCTTTCGGCTGCAATGTGTTCTATCAGTTCATACTGGTTATTCTGTAAGTGTTTTAATTCCAGCCCTTTGTTTGCCCTGAAAAGCGAAATGATATCACCTGGTTGAACGCTTTTAGAAATACTGAGTTTATTTTGCGCTGCTTTTTTCAGATTTCGTTGCAGATTGGATTGATAAGCGGTGCAGAGAGTTTCATATCTATTGTTCAGATCAAGTTCCAGATTGATCATTTCTGATATGTCTCCTCTTTCAGGAAGACTGTTTGAAGAATTCAGATTAATATCAATATATTTAAACTGTTTCGGTATGGAATTAAGAAATTCCGATAGTTTTTCGGCCGAGGTTACCGAGCGGTAAAAGAGTCCTAGCTGTTGGGTGAAGTAGGGCTGCATCAGGTATTTAATAGCTGCTCTCGATGATACGGTTAAGGGAAAAACTCTTTCATACTCATCTTCCACCAGTGCGCACCAGCCAGGACTTACTATATCGAGGAACCAGGAGCATGCATTCAGGTTCCCGTTTACAGCATGATCGATACAATCGTCCCACCGCGATTTATCTATTGCCTCGTGCTGCAGAAACCTGATCATGTTGTGATTATTTTGACCCGTAGGTTTTTTATGGTATATATATTAAGCCGCTAACCAGGGT
The DNA here is from genome assembly GCA_903864265.1 of uncultured Bacteroidales bacterium. Taxonomy (GTDB): domain Bacteria; phylum Bacteroidota; class Bacteroidia; order Bacteroidales; family UBA4417; genus UBA4417. The sequence continues at coordinate 2,671 of CAIPFN010000066.1, forward strand.
GATGATATACCCTGTATTAAAATGAGGCTTCCAACCTCCGATCCGGGCAACTGCCCTTACCGACCTCCGGTATTCGTCCGTATCATTTCAATACCACTACTTTTTTACCTGATTCCTTCTTCCACCATTTTAATATACACCTCAAGCCAGCCTTTCCAAAGGCCTTCATCGTTCAGGGTAGTATTGTGCCACAAGGGTATAAAGGTACCTCCGACATTTTTTACTTCGCGTATCAGCTTATTAATAGTTTCAGTAGCTTTTTGAGGGCTCAGCTTCAGATAGTCAACGAGTGTTCCATCCATGATGGCAAACGGATGTATCATCAGGTTGGTGATTGAATCCTGGTCAAGATCAAAAAATGGAAAGGGAGTACAGATGGAAGCACGGAACCCGGGGGCTTCGGCATAACCCATGCTATAATCGTGGCTTATATCGTTATTGATGAGGTTACGATATGTTTCGGGCAAGGTTAGTTTGAGAAAATGCTGCCTGCTCCGTTCTACTTCAAGTTTGAGTATTTTTGATAGCCTGTTGGTTTCCATAACCATAAGGGCGGGTTGCATGGAAGACGCGTAAGATGGATGTATTCCTATTTCGGCATAATCGGCCAGGTATCTGATCAGGCTCTGAAAATGCCGGTTGGTGTAGGGTATGTTTTTATCATTCGTACCGTAATCAGCAAGCAGGATAAAATAGATGGCCCTGTACCCATATTTTTCCTGTAAGCTCATCTGTAGTTCGAATGTATCAAAAGGATCTGGTTCAAACCCGGCCAACACTCTTATTCGCTGCCACATTTCATTGAAATCCCTGCTTTGCAATGCTTTTAAAATGCCTCCCAATGCCCTTGTAATCCCTTTATTTTTAAAGGCATAGGCAGCATCCACGTCGATGGTGGGGATAAAACTGTAAACCGGGGTTTTGAACTTCAAATCCGGGAACCATCGGGCTAATATATCTTTGATCATGAAGGACCAGATATTCACTACAGGCTTATGCAGATAGTCATGCTGGAAAGCATCACTACCCGAAGCCAGGTACCGGTTGTGATTATCGCATATGTGTGGCAGGTATTCCTCATAGCGGCTTACCAGGTAAAAACCGGCTGCAAAAGGGTCAAAAGGAAGTGCCGAGTCTTTATTCAATACAGGAAAAAAAACTACCCCATCCTGGTAAGCAAAATGTTTGATTTCTTTGGCTGAAATTTTACTTTCGAAAAGTAAGCTGCTGGAATCAAAAAAAAGAGATTTGTCATCAGTATATAGCCCGTATGAAAATCGGGGACCTTCATATTGCTCAAATTCAGCAACAGAACATGTGAACTTGGCCTCCAGGCCCAGCAGGCGTGTAAGCATGAGTTGCATGGTATAACGCAGCCGGTTTGTTTCTTTGGGTACCAGGATCAATAACATCAGCGCAGAAGATAGGACGCAAAAATACGTTTTTTATTGAGAGCCTTCTTTTATTGTACTTGTTTTTCTCGTTTATTGCCTGTCATCAACTGGTATTAAAATGTTTGTGGTTCTAAAAGAGAAACTGAAGCCCGAACGAAACCGCACAAAAAATGTTTATATTTCCGTTTCCACCAGGCAACGGTTCTCCGCTTTGCCTGACTTGGACTTTTTGAAGCCTTATAATGGGTAGAAAAGGACTTATTTCATCGTTTTGCCTTCATTCCGTTTTTGCTGATCACCGAATAAAAAGCAGAACTCCGGACTTTAAAGTCCAGTGGCCCGGCATCTTTCCTTTTTATTAACAAAACGACTCTCTTTAGCCGAATTGTTTTACTTTTGAATCCACATATTTTACCTGCCCGGGATAATTCAATGATGAGGAATATCAGGGATAATGAACCAATACACTACCCAATATGGATAATTTTATAGTATCGGCACGTAAATATCGGCCTGTCACTTTCGATACCGTGGTCGGGCAGGTTTCGATAACCGGCACCCTTAAAAACGCTATTCGGAACAACCAGCTGGCACAGGCATTCCTATTCTGTGGTCCCCGCGGAGTAGGGAAAACCACCTGTGCACGAATCCTGGCCAAAACGATAAATTGTCTGCATCCTACAGCCGAAACCGAACCCTGTAACGAATGTTCTTCCTGCAAAGCCTTTAACGATTCGGCCTCTTTCAATATTCACGAACTGGATGCCGCCTCCAACAACAGCGTGGATGATATACGTAACCTGGTTGAACAGGTGCGGATTCCGCCGCAAATGGGAAAATATAAGGTGTATATCATTGATGAAGTCCATATGCTTTCGACACAGGCTTTCAATGCTTTTTTGAAAACACTCGAAGAACCCCCTGCCTATGCCAAATTTATCCTGGCAACCACCGAAAAGCATAAGATAATTCCAACCATATTGTCGCGCTGCCAGATTTTTGACTTCAAGCGGATTACTGTGGATGACATTGCAAAGCATCTGAAGTACGTGGCTGAAAGCGAAGACGTGGCAGCCGATACCGAAGCGCTTCATATTATTGCTCACAAAGCGGATGGCGCCCTGCGTGACGCCTTGTCCGTTTTTGATCAGATGGTAAACCTGGGCGACCGGAATATCACCCGTGAACTGGTCCTTGAAAATTTAAATGTACTCGATTACGAATACTATTTCCGCATCATGGACTGCATGAGAGAAGGTAACTACCGGGATACATTGCTGATTGTAAATGATATAATTGAGAAAGGTTTTGACGGGCAGCATTTTATTACAGGCCTGGGCGAACACCTGCGTAATTTGCTCATGAGCACTGATGCGGTAACGGTTAAACTCATTGAAACCAGCGATTCCATCAGGGCTAAATATGCCAGCCAGGCCCGTACTGTTTCGCTACAGCTGCTGGTTGATGCCATGGATATAATTAACAAGTGCGATGTAACCTACCGTACTTCGAATAATAAACGACTGGCTCTTGAAGTGCCTCTGATACAGATTTGCCGGCTTAGCGGACAAATGCAAATGCCTGCCGTAACTCAGCCGCCGGCTATACAGATGATGGCTGCGCCCGATACAAAACCGGCATTCCAGCCTCAGCCACTGCCTACATCTCAGCCTCAACCTGAAGTAAAGTCCCAGGTTCAGTCTCAACCTCTGCCTCAGGTTCAGTCTCAGCCTCAATATCAGCCGCAACCTCAGCCACAACCTCAGCCACAACCTCAGCCACAGCCACAACCACAGACTCAGCCGGTAACTTTATCTGAACCCGAACCGGCCGTAAAAAAGGAGCATGATTTACCCGTTCAATCCCATCATACGTCCAGTATATCAATAAAATCAGTTACTAAAGCTGACCAGCTTGCCGGTTCGGTAAAGGCTGACATCATAAAAGACCGTACCGGGAATTTTACTTTCGAACAGTTAGAGGAATCCTTGTTGCGCTATGCTGAGTCGAAGAAAGAGGATTCTTCCATGTATTTCGCGGCACTAACTTCATATAAGGCTGCTTTGCTCCCGGATAACGTATTACTGATTACGGTCGGGAACACGGTGCTGGAGAAAGAACTGAATGAAAGGCGGAATATGTTGCTTGAATTCCTGAGGGAGGAAATGAAGAACGATTTTATAACTATGAAGGTCATAGTAACCGAGCAGCCGTCGGAAACCAAAAAATACATGAACGACCGCGAAAAGCTGGATGCCATGGCTGCCCAGAATCCAAATGTAAACAAACTCAGGGATCAGCTAAACCTTGAGTTGGATTTGTAAGATACCCTGAATGACCCAATCTCGCCAAAATAAACGAAAAGTCTTTGCTCTGGGTGAAACTGTGCTTGACCTGGTTTCGGAAGACGGGCTTATTTTCCGGGCGATTCCGGGAGGTTCTGTACTCAATGCTTCGGTTTCCCTGGGCCGAATGGGTATTGAGGTTGATTTAATCAGTGAATTTGGAGCCGATGAGGCCGGAAATATCATTGCTAAATTCCTCGCCGCCAATGCGGTAAAAACCAGGTTTTCAATCCGCCATCCTGATCACAAGACTTCCCTTGCCCTTGCATTTCTCGATAGCCGGAGGAATGCTGCATACTCGTTTTATCATAATTCGCCCGAAAAACTGGCTAAAACGCCGTTACCGGATTTCCAATCAGAAGATGTGCTGCTTTTTGGATCCTATTACGCGGTAAAGCCGGGCCGAAGAGATTTCATGTCCGGGATTCTGAAAAATGCCGTAGGAGCGGGGTCTGTTATCTATTATGACCTGAATATCCGCAAAGCCCATGAAAGCGAATTGGGGGAATTGCTGCCTGCATTTATAAACAATATGGCTGTGTCATCAGTCCTGAAAGGCTCTGACGAAGATTTTTTTCATTTGTTCGGGCTTTCCGACCCTGAAGCCATTTACGAAATAGTGCGTACCTACACAAAAGTGCTTATCATTACAACCGGATCAGGGCCTTTACACGTATTTACTCCTGCCTTTCACCGCTCTTACCCGGTTCCCTTAATCAGCCCGGTTTCGACCATAGGAGCGGGTGACAATTTTAATGCAGGTTTCATTTATGGTCTTGTAACCTCGCCTCAAGGTGTAGTGAACGTGTCGGAGACTCCTGTTGCTGAAATGGACCGGATGGTGGGTTGTGGGCTGGCTTTCGCGACCCAAACCTGTCTTTCGGCCGAAAATTATATTCAGGGTAATTTTGAACCTGATTTCTGGAAGAAATATATTTAGCCTTTCTTTGCATTCGTTAACATTTGCATCTGATTCAATGAAAAAGAAAATAGCACGATTTATATTGCGATTATTTGGCTGGACGGTTATCATCAAACTTCCGGCTGATACCAAAAGTTATGTCACTATAATGGCCCCACACACCAGCAACTGGGATTTTTTAATTGGCTGGTTAGGCTATATGTCAATTGGAGTCGATTCGAAATACCTTGTCAAAAAGGAAGCTTTCTTTTTCCCTCTTGGCAAATTATTAACGGCCATGGGCGCCATCCCTGTCGATCGTAGAGCCAGTACCAACATAGTGCACCAGGTTGGCGATATGTATAAAAAAACGGGTAACCTGGTTATTACCATCACGCCTGAAGGGACCCGCAGCCTGAACCGTAACTGGAAACGAGGCTTCTATTATATTGCCGAACTGGCTCATGTACCGCTTGCTTTTGGATTTCTGGATTACAAAAATAAAACCGGTGGAATTGGCGGAATGCTCATGCCTACCGGAAATTATGAGGCTGATATGAAGATAATCGAAGCGTTTTACTGCGAAAAAACAGCGAGGTATCCGGAGAAATTCAGCCTCAGCCCGCAAAACCGAAAATAGGTACATCGAACAGATCTTGTTCAACGCATTTCTTGTTTTCAACACCTGCCCACTTGGAAATCATTCAGGATTCTGAACTCAACTGCAAATAAAACCAGTACAAATTGTGAACATGCAACTCCTTACTCCAAACCACTTTACGGATTACGAACTCATTGACTCAGGGAATTTCGAAAAGCTGGAGCGTTTCGGGCAATATGTCATCATCCGCCCTGAACCCCAGGCCATCTGGAACCGTTCGATGAGTGAGCCCGATTGGGATAAAATGTCGTCGGCCGCATTTAAACTGGAAAAAAACGATACCGAAAAGGGTCGCTGGATTTTGAAAAAGGGAATGCCAGAGCAGTGGCGTATTCAGTACATTTATAAACAGATGAATTTTAATGTGCGCCTGGGCCTTACTTCTTTCCGTCATATAGGTGTTTTCCCTGAGCAGGCGCCAAACTGGGATTATATCTATGATAAAGTTACTGAATCGAAGAATAAGCGGCCCAAAGTATTAAACCTATTTGCCTACACCGGTGCCGCTTCCCTGGCTGCCTGCGCCGCCGGAGCCGAGGTGGTTCATGTTGATTCCGTGAAGCCTGTAATCAGTTGGGCCCGCGAAAACATGGAAAACAGCCAGCTTGCCGACATACGGTGGGTGGTGGAAGATGCGCTGAAATTTGTACAGCGCGAAGTCCGCCGCGGCAATACCTATTCGGGTATTATTCTCGATCCGCCTGCCTACGGCCGTGGTGCTGACGGTGAAAAATGGATACTTGACGATAATCTGAATGAGATGATTATGCTTTGCAGTAAATTGCTGCTGCCTGAAAATAGTTTTCTTATCCTGAACATGTATTCCATTGGATTCTCCGCTTTAGTCGGCAACAATGTGGTGAACAGCTATTTCAACAGGGACGATGCGAACGAATTTGGGGAGCTTTACCTGGCCGACCGCTTTGGGAAAAAACTTCCGTTGGGAACGTTTTTACGATTCAGCCGCTAATAGCCGGAGTGAAAGGAAACCTGCAGCCTAGGTTCACTGGATGATAATTTTATTCCGGCCATAAACCCAATCCAAAAGGTTGGTTCCATTGATTTTCGACTCACTTGCTCCCTGCTTCACAAAAAGCCGCGACCGTCGATGCAGTGGATTTGTTGAAAATCAATAAGGTACAGGGTATTTCAAATGAGCAGGTACGTCGTTGGTAATCGATAGGACTAAAGGGTGGCTTTGCCGGTACAAGCGTGGGAATACCCATTAAGAATTGCATTTCACCTGCATTGTTAACTTTAAGCTTATCGGCCTTTCTGATTTTGCGCTGACGTTTTCACAGTTTACTGACCCTTTTCCCGAACTGGTATTGTTTGCAATTCACTCATTACCAATACCTGAATCTACTTTCCGCTTTCAAAGCTCCCGGTCGCAATAAGTTCATCGTACATTTCGCCCCTCGAGCGGTGATATACCAGTATAGTGTACATATTATGGGTTTCCGAATGATTCCCTTCCACCCAGGTAGCATCGCCCACTTTCGAATTATTGGGAAGCATAACATATAAAAAGTTATAATACCCTTGTTTGAACAGAATGCTGGCTTCGTATCCCTTTTTTTTATAATTGTATTCCATTTTATTTTCGGGCGTGTATTGCCAGCCGTTAAAACCACCTGCCACATACAGGTTGCCCTCCACTATAGGAGCCTCATATGGCAGAAAGAACTTTACCATGGCATATTCCCCGTAATTGTCAACTGAAGGCTCATCGTCGGTTTTAAGCAGGAATTTCCCGTTGATATCATCATCGTTTGTATATTCTTTATACGACCGCCTCTGGCTGTCCCAGAGTTTAACATAAAAAATAGTATCATCATAGGTGATCTCACGTACCTTTTCCGAAAGGAATTTTACGCTTTTCAGATCAAACCTTCTGAATTCATTTAAGCCGTCGAACAGATTGGTGCCGTTGTCGAAGGAATAATCCAGCACGTCGTTTCTGACCATGTAAGGCTTCAGGCTGCTGAGCGCATTGTCCCAGCGCCCGTTCTGAAGGATAATCACTTTTATGTCCTGGTAAGGCGAATCAATACGAAGCCCGGCTGTATTGACCACAAAATCAACTTCCTGTTTTGTTTCAAAATCTTCCGAAGTTCCAGCCCGCTTTACTTTAGCGCTTATAGTAATTTTTGGCTCAACAACCATGAAACGCCGGGTAAAAGCATTTACTTCGTTGCCTTTGCGGTCGCGGAAGTACACTCTCAAAATATAGTTGCCCGATTTTTTGATGATAAAGCGCTCATCGGGAAATTGAAATTCATAATGCGTATACGTCGTTCGGGTATTGAAGGAGGAAACAAACTTCTCAACCTGTCCTTCATCGGGTCCTTCAAGGTATTCGTTGGGCCAGATTTCGGATTTCTCCCAATTAGCGGTACAATGCTGAACCTGGAAGAAATATTGCCTGAAACCTCCCTGCAAATCATCGAAACCTACATGAAACTGTTCCTGACTGCCCAGGTTAATAAAAGGGTCGGAAAGATCAAATCCTACACGAGAGAGTTCTACAGCCTGTATGTATTTTTGGTAAACATGATTATCGTTGCGTAAATAATCCTCCGAATAATAGTCAGTTGAATCAGGTGTGCTGATGAATGAAGCTGCCGTAGAATAGAGCCTGGCAAGCAGGAGAATACTTAGAATAATGCCTGTTTTGAAAAAGCTGGATTTCATCATGTTTCCCGGAATTAGAAAATTCATATTGCAAATGTAAATGATAAGCGTGAATACTTGTTTAATAACACGATTGACGACAGATTATTATCCGAATCAGCAAACCCGGTAAAATTGGGCTCATCCCGTTCGGGGAAAAGCTTTTTCATGCAATTCAGCCTATTAATTCTCAAACATGCCTTCAACGCCGGCTTTTTTATTATTTTCGCTTCCTGTAAACACTGATCCACATTAGCTGTCACTAATTTAGCCCGGTATGCATTCTTTTATTCTGAAAAATTCTTTCAGGCTGCTCCTTTTTATTCTGCTATTTGCCTCATGCCGTCACCGGAAAGAGCCTGTACTGGTGAAATTTTCAGGCGAAACCCAGGGGACCTTTTATTCGATAACCTACTATGCTGATGACAGTATCAACCTGAAACCTTCAATTGATTCAATCCTGCACAGGTTCGACTCAACGGCCTCCACTTATAAGTCCAATTCTATCATCTCGCGGATGAACAACAATGATGCTTCGGTCAGGGCTGATGCTATGTTCACTACTATCTTCCAGAAGTCGATGGAAATTTCGGAAAAGACTTTCGGCGCGTTCGATATTACCGTTGGGCCACTTGTGTCTGCCTGGGGATTCGGCCTGTCGAACCGAATGAAAATGGCTCAGCACAGGGTTGACAGCCTTCTTCCTCTGGTGGGCTATCATAAAGTTATGCTGGATAACGGGAAACTGATAAAAACGGATCCTCGCATCCGTATCGACTTCAATGCCATTGCACAAGGATATTCGGTGGATGTGGTTGCTGCTTTTCTCGATACCAGAGGCATACAATCGTACCTGGTGGATATTGGCGGTGAAGTGCTTGCCAGGCGCACCAAACCCGGGGGTGAAAAATGGAGCGTGGCTATCGAAATGCCAACTAAGAATGCCGACGACGAAAGTGGGATTCAGGCGGTAGTCTCCTTACAGGATATGGCAATATCAACTTCAGGAAGTTATCGTAAATACTATGTGGAGAATGGCATACGATATTCGCATACCATTGATCCTTCAAACGGCTTTCCCGTGAAACATTCATTACTGAGCGTTTCGGTATTGGCCAGGGATTGCATGACAGCCGATGCTTATGCTACCGCTTTCATGGTGATGGGGGTGGAAAAAGGCAGGCTTTATCTGAAAAAACACCCCAGCCTGCAGGCGTATTTTATTTACCAGGAACCCGGTGGGAGCATGAAAACCTTTTTTACCAAAGGGTTTGAGAAGCTATTGAAGCAGGATGTTCCGTAATTCGAATACAAAAACAAGAATTGCATTTTCCGCATTTTCGGAATTGTGATAAGAAACAGCCTTTATAATTGCACCTCCTTTTAACCTTTTCTGTATGAAATATTTACTTTACATTGTTGTATTCCTGGCATTTAACACTGCAGGCGCACAAAATACGGCCAATCAGCTGATCCCTCAACCGGTTGAAATCCGGCAGAATAATTCAGCTTTTAATTTAACGAAAGCAGCATCGGTGGCTTTCAACAATCCCGAAAGCCTGCACCTGGCTGAAATGTTGGTTCTCCGGCTGAACACTGCCACGGGATTCGGTCTGAAGGCCATACAATCGAATAAAGGGACGATACAGCTGAATTTGAATCAGGTCCCTGATCCGAAATTGGGAGCGGAAGGCTACGTACTTGTTTCAACCGCCAGGGGCGTTGTAATAACTGCTAATAAAAATGCGGGCTTGTTTTATGGCATGCAGACTCTGATGCAACTTCTGCCCATGCATATTGCCGGCAAATCGGTAGTAAAAATGAAATGGACCATCCCTGCTGTCAGTATTACAGACTATCCACGTTTTGCATGGCGTGGACTGATGCTGGATGTGAGCCGTCATTTCTTCAGCAAGCAAGATGTGATGCAGTACATTGACGAAATGGCAAAGTGGAAATTCAATACGTTTCACTGGCACCTTACCGACGACGAGGGATGGAGAATTGAAATAAAGTCATTGCCCAAATTAACAGAAGTAGGCGCCTGGCGCGTACAGCGATATGGACATTTCGGCGACCGTGAAGTCCCTAAGCCCGGTGAAGCAGCCAGCGAGGGCGGCTTTTATACACAGGATGACATCAGGCAGGTAGTAAAGTATGCCGCCGAACGAAATATTACCATAGTGCCCGAAATAGATGTTCCCGGGCATAGTATGGCCGCCATCGCATCGTATCCTGAACTGAGTTGTAAGAAAGATACCGCTACCAGGGTGAGTCCGGGTATGAATTTTATCGACTGGTACGGAAATAATACCTTTAAGGCTAACGTCGAAAATGCCCTCAATCCCGCCGACGAAAACGTATATGTGTTTCTTGATAAGGTATTTACCGAAGTGGCTGCCCTTTTTCCTGGGCAGTACATACATGTGGGCGGTGACGAATGTTATAAGGGATATTGGGCTGAAAATGCAGACTGCCAGCAGCTTATGAAAAAACTGGGCATCAGGCATGTGGAAGACCTGCAGGGATATTTTATGAACAGGGTAGAGGCTATCCTGAAATCCAAAGGCAAAAAGCTGATAGGCTGGGACGAAATCCTGGATGGCGGCATATCGCCCGAGGCTACGGTCATGAGCTGGCGAGGCATCAAAGGCGGCATTGAGGCAGCCAAAATGGGCCACGATGTGGTGATGTCACCCACTACTTTTGCGTATCTCGATTACGTCCAGGGCGACCATACCGTCGATCCGTCGATTTATGCCGGCCTCAGGTTAAAAAAATGTTATAGTTTCGAGCCGGTTCCTGAAGGGGTGGATGCTAAATATGTTTTAGGCGGACAGGGAAATCTTTGGACTGAGCAGATTCCTACGCTGCGGTATGCACAGTACATGACTTTTCCGCGTGCCTGGGCCCTGGCGGAAGTATACTGGTCGCCAAAGGAGAGTAAAAACTGGGACAATTTCATCCGGCGGGTCGAAACACAGTTTGAGCGTTCGGATGTGGCTGGTTTAAACTACTCCAAAGCCATTTATGACCCCATTGTCACCACCAGCCTGAAATCAGGAAAACTTTTAGTAACCATGGAAGCAGAAGCACCCGGGCTCGAAATATATTACACTATTGACGATGCCATGCCCGACAATTTCACAGCAAAATACTCCCAGCCGGTACAACTTCCCAACGGCCCTATCACACTTCGTGTTATCGCTTACCGGGCTGGAAAACCTATTGGCCATCTCATTACATTGAAAAGGGATGAACTCGAAAAAAGAGAAACTAAATAACCTTTTCATGCCCTGGGCTGTACGACTTTCACCTATACTGACTTGGGTTGAGAGTTACCTGTACTTACAGGGGCGCGCAGGCTTGCCCGCATTTACCTGGAGGAACAGCAGCGTATATTAAAAAAGCCTGGTATTCGGTAAAACTACACCCGTAAAAAACTTAGCATGATCATATTAGACAAACCTTATATTTCGGAATTCCTGCTCAAAACACTCGAAAGTAACGGCTTCCCGGTTATACATAACCCTGTTGTTGATGAGTTGGTGCCTGAACGCAATCTGGTGTTGCTTTCTCCCGATGAGGCCATATCGGAATACAGCAACAACTACAATTGTTTGCTCTACACCAATTCCGAAAATTCAATCAGTTGGATAGAGAATAACCTGCAGCATACAGCCTTGCCAGGCAAGATAAAGTTATTCAAAAATAAAATCCTTTTCCGCGACCTGCTGAGTGATCTTTTCCCCGGATACTTTTATAAAGGTGTAAAACTCGAAGATCTGGAAAGTCTTGATGTTAAAGATTTACCACTTCCTTTTATCATTAAACCGGCCGTTGGTTTTTTTAGTTTGGGAGTGTACAAAGTGGAAGCCTTAAGCGAATGGAACGAAACCGTGCTTTCAATCAGGAACGAAATCAACGGCATAAAGGATCTATACCCGCCCGAAGTACTTCACACCGGTGAATTTATTATTGAGGAATGCATCTATGGAGATGAATTCGCCATCGACTGTTATTTCAACGCGGAAGGCAGGCCTGTGGTGCTGAATATCATGAAGCATATTTTTTCGTCGGGTAAGGATGTCAACGACAGGGTCTATATCACATCAAAGGAAATTATTGAGGATTTCAGGATTCCAATTACCGAATTTCTATCCGGGATCGGCCAAAGGGCCGGTTTGCGTAATTTCCCCGCCCATGTGGAGGTGCGCATTACCGAAAACGGAACTGTTGCTCCTATAGAGGTTAACCCGCTCCGTTTTGGCGGCTGGTGTTCAACTCCTGATCTGGCCTGGCATGCCTACGGCATGAACCTGTACGAATACCTGTTCCTGCAGAAAGAACCCGACTGGACGCGTATTTTACATGGGAAAGAAAATCTTATTTACAGCAATATTGTTTTAAATAATAGTACCGGAACCGACGGAAAGCATATCAAATCATTTGATTACACCAGGTTGCTGGCCGATTTCGAAAATCCGCTGGAACTCCGGAAGGCTGATTTCAGGAAATTTCCGCTTTTCGGATTCTTGTTTTGTGAAACCCGTAAGCAAAATATGCTGGAATTAGAACGTATACTGTTGTCGGATCTGACGGAATACGTCGAATATTCCCTTTCAGAAACCGTGTTGCCATTAGTGGTTACATCCTAAAGTAACGAAACTATTTCATTACAGCCTGTGACCAACCTGAAATCAGTTCCAGCCTCAATCGGAAACAGGCTGTTGAGAGTTAAAAACATGAGTTCAGTCTGTTAAGCCGCAATAGCACTTCTGTTGTAAGAGAAAATTATGCATCTCATTGTAATTCAACGCTTGTCATTTGTTCTTATTGGGTAAATGAGTTGAAATTCAATGAGACAAGCCTTCTTGAAGCTGTCTCAGCCTTGACATTCCATTTTTCCCACTCAGTCACATTCCTCAATGACCGTCTTCCTGTTTTTGATTTTCTCGTCGCGCACTACGCTGAGCAATTCGCGGATTTTTGTTCGTTTCACGGCAACGTAGGAAAAGAAATCTTTTACATCAATCAGCCCGATTTCCTCTTTTTTAAGATTTCCTTTCTGCATCAGGAAACCTACGATATCCACTTTGTTTAGTTTATCCTTTTTTCCTTTGCCAATGTATAGGGTTCCCCAAACTGGTTTAGGGGGTAGAATCCGTGTGCCGGGCAATTCAATGTTTCTCAGTTCATCTTTTATATAAACAGGAACCGATTCATCCTCACTTAATATAAGGTAAGAATCTCCTTCGGCATTCATGCGGGCGGTGCGGCCGTTGCGGTGAATATAGCCTTCTTCGTTGGCAGGTAAATGATAATGAATGACATGCTTTATCTCAGGAATATCCAGGCCGCGGGAAGCCAGGTCGGTACAAACCAGTATATTGCAGCTCCCGTTCCTGAATTTGCCAAGTACCCGTTCCCTGATATGCTGTTCCAGTCCTCCATGAAAATATTCGTTCACAACCAGGCTGTCAGTCAGGGAGTCGCTCACTCGCTGTGCAGCTTCCCTGTGATTGCAGAACACCAGCGTTTGTTCCCCGCCCAGATGACACAACAAATGGAATAAAGTGGATAATTTGTCTTTATGATCCGATCGTACAATATTGCACCTGAGTCCTTCCAACGCTTGATTCCCGTTCAGGTAGTCAATGGTGAACGGATTCAGTAAACGGGCGAATTCAGGGATTTCGACTGCCCGGGTAGCTGAAGTCAGGATGCGTTTATTCACGGAGTTCAGCGTTTCAATAATGGCCGACATTTCCTCGCGGAAGCCCAGTTCGAGTGATTTGTCGAACTCGTCGAGCACAAGTGTGCGTATGCCTTCAGTTTTGAAATTTCCGCGTGCGATATGATCCAGTATCCTACCGGGAGTTCCAATCAGCAAGGCCGGAGGCTCCTTCAGGTTGTTCAGCTCAATGCCCATTTTATGCCCGCCATAGCAACAACTTACTTTAAAGCCGGTGTTCATTGATTTGAATACCTGTTCTATCTGAAGGGCTAGTTCGCGCGAAGGGGTGAGTACCAGAGTTTGCACAACAGGAGTTGTAGCTTGAAGTGTTTTGAGTACCGGGATCAGAAAGGCAAGGGTCTTTCCTGAACCGGTTGGTGAAAGTAATATTACGTCGTCGTGAGTGCTGATAGCTTCAACGGATTCAAGCTGCATAGGATTGAGCGCTTCAATGTTGAGGGTAGCAAGTATTTTCTTAATCAAATGTCTTATTATTAATGTATTTGGCGAAGGTACTCAAAAACTGCTTGCTTTTGCTCATTTCGGGAGTACAGGGAATTGAATATATTTTGTAGATGGCTAATAAACAAACTGCTAAGCAAAACGAATGACCTGGCGTAAGCGGACTTTAGCTGTTTTACTCCTTTTAAAAGCGGCTCGCAGAAATCCCTTTCAAATTCTTCAAAAGGCATGGGCCTGCCAAACGAAACCGTTACATGCATAGGTTGGACCAGGGTATAAACATAAAAAGCCGCCAGGAGAGGCGGCTTTTTTAAAATAAGCTCAATAAATACCCGGGTTACGGTCTTAGAGCAGGCTCATTTGTGCATCATCGGCAACATTTTTGGGCTTGCGGCCGCGGTTTTTTTTGTCGCTCTGGATCTGAATGTTTTTATACTGTTTGTATCTCAACCCGATATACCCGAGTTTAAAGAAAACATAGGTATTGGTTTTATCGAGTTTCAGGTTTGAAAGAATATTCTTGTCGGTGGTTCTTCTGAATTTATTCACATGAGCCGCAATTTCCGAAATGTGTTTGGGATCTGACGATGATTCAAGCAATTCTTTCACCAGTTCTTTGATCGTGCCTGTTTTTACCGTATCCCATTCTTTCAGAGCATAGGTACTGGTCTTGCCTATGGCTGCAACTTCCTCTATGCTTAGGATGGACGAACGCAGCGATTCGATATTCGGTGGAATACGTTTTGAACGGGTTTTCAGTTCTTTGCAAATCTCGGTAAGTTTCATCGGCCTTCCAACTGCAGACAGTATGCTGATGATATGTTCCGAAAGTTTTACCAGGGAGTTCCGTTTGAATATGATGTTGGTTTTATCGTATCCCAATCCAAATTCTTCGGTCGCAATGCGTTTGCAGATTTGTTTCAGCCTGTCATTCACAGTCTGACCATAGAAAACAAAGCGCCCCAGATACTTAAGTATATCAATCGGCTTATCATTTACCATGCGGATTGAATTTTGTTCTTCAATGTCCCGGATCATCGCCTTGAAGTCGAAGACTTCCCTGTATTTGCGGCTTACCAGGTAATAATGCCGGTAATTGTTTTCGATGGTTTGGGTTGAAATGAAGTAGCGCTGGAAGATACCTGCAAACACAAGCGAATAGAATTTGCCGGTATAAGTCAGGTTTTCCCGTTTGTTGATATAATCAACCAGGTCCTGGTTGATCACAATGATCTCTTTCTTCAGGTCCAGCCCATAATCGAAATGCTTGTCGATATTGACAAAACGCTGTGATATTTTGGTGATAGCGCTAAAAACCTTGTCAGGAACTTTTTGCGATATCTGTCTCACCCGTTCGCGGGTGATGCTGTAATGATCGCCAATGGCCTGAAGCGTGCGTTTCTGCGATTTTTCAAGGAAACCATAATTGTTATTGAATATATACTGCTCACGCTCATTGAGTATATACCTGATCATGGTTTGAACATAGGTAAATAAGGGGAACTCTTTCGAAATAAATGAATCTTTATAAGATTCAGTCACATGGGAGGGAACTTTGAAATTAACGTAACAGAAAAGTTTAAAGTCTTCAAATGCCAGCAAGGGTTCATTCATCCTCAGGTCTTCAAGCGTAAGACCTGAAATGTCGAGGTACTTTTTCGACAGGGTTATCAATTCCATGTCCGTTTTCAGGCCACAATTCCTGATATCCCGGAAAGTATTCCGCTCCAGGAAGTAATAGAGGATTTTAAACAATGTATCCAGCGAGCCTTCTATGCATACATTTTTCGTCCTTTCTGAAAGGTTTTCCATCCTTTTCAGTTCCTCTATATGATAATTGATGAGTTTTGATAATGGAGTCACGGTGATATCGGTTTTTATATGTTTATACATTAACATACAAATTTAAGCAAAATATTATTGAATTTTACATATAATAGAGAAAAAATCAAAAAATATTTTTTGAAAGCTGTTTGCATATTTCATAACATATGATTCCATTGGCAATAGAGGCGTTCAACGATTCGGCCTGATGGGTTTCGCCAAAAGCTGGAAAACGGGGAATGAAAAGCGGCTCATTGATGAAAGGCATAAGGGAGTGGCTGATGCCGTTGGATTCGCTGCCTATCAGGATAATGCCGGGCCGGGTAAAAGTCTTTTGCGTAATATCCGGGCCATCGAGCAGGGCTCCGAAAACCGGTGTACCGGAGGGTAAACCGTTAAAGAAATTTAACAGGTTAACATAGCTAACCTTCACCCTGCCAAAGGACCCCATAGTCGACTGAACCACTTTGGGATTGTACATGTCGACCGAATCGGAAGAACACACAATCCGGCTGATTCCGAACCAATCGGCGGTACGTATGATGGTTCCCATGTTTCCCGGGTCGCGGATGCCGTCAAGGGCTAATATCATGCCTGTATAGGCCTCCGGTTGGGACAAGCCTGCCTGGGGTATACCAGCAATAGCCAGTACCTGATTCGGGGTGGCCAGGTCGCTCACTTTCTTCAGTTCATCAGCGGTGATAAGCTGGTATTCAATATTTTTTGAAGTGAGCAGGAAGTTGTTTCTGTCGAGCCATTCCTGGTGTGCAAATATCGTCACCACCGGCAGCGTGCCGGCGAGCAGTTCGCTCACCCCTTTCTCCCCTTCAACGATAAAAGCCTGGTGTTGTTGCCGAAATTTCTTGATTTTCAGCGAGTTGATAAATTTGATCTGGTTGTGTGAAAGCATAAAAAAAATCCCGGTTTAAGCCGGGATTAAATTAGCAAATATTTGGTTGCTATGAGTTGTGATTATTCAGCAATAACTTCGAAATTGATGGTTACCTGAAGATCCTTGTGCAGGCGGATATTGGCAGTATACGTACCGGTTTCCTTGATAGATTCGCCGTCAACATGAATTTTCTTGCGGTCAATCTCAATTTTGAATTGATCCTGTAAAGCATCAGCAATCTGTATGGCATTCACTGATCCGTAAATTTTGCCTGTGGCAGCTGCCTTGGCACCAATTTTAACGGTAATGTTTTCCAGTGATTTTGCTACTATATCAGCTTCTTTGCGGGTTTTCTGCGCTTTGAATGATTTCTGACGGAGGTTCTCGGCATTAATCTTCCGGTTTGGTTCGGTTGCCATTACAGCATGCCCCTGTGGAATAAGAAAATTGCGGGCAAAGCCGTCCTTAACCGTTACCACATCGTGTGCGTAACCTAAGCTGGTTACATCTTTTTTAAGAATAATTTCCATATCGGCCTCCTGCTATTTTAATAAGTCTGCAACGTAAGGTAATAACGACAAGTGACGGGCGCGTTTAACAGCCTGAGCCACTTTGCGCTGATACTTGGTACTTGTACCGGTTAACCGGCGTGGTAAAATCTTACCCTGCTCGTTAATGAACTTGAGCAGGAAGTCAGCATCCTTGTAATCAATGTATTTAATTCCGCTTTTTTTGAAACGGCAATATTTTTTCTTTTTGACATCAACCGTGATGGGAGTCAGGTATTTGATATCCGAATTTCCTTGTGTGGCCATTTTTCTGATTTTTTAGGGTTACAATTAAGCCTGTACTTTTTCTTCAGCTTTAGCAGCTCTTTTAGCACGACGTTTATCGCTGTATGCAACAGCATGTTTGTCGAGAACTACCGTGAGAAAGCGGAGAATGCGCTCATCACGTTTGAGGGCGATTTCGAAATCGTTGATCAGTTTGCCTTCAGCATGAAATTCAATCATGTGATAAAAACCGGTCGATTTTTTCTGAATCGGATACGCCAGCTTGCGTAGGCCCCAATTGTCTGCGTTAATAATTGTAGCCCCTTTGTCAACAAGGAACTTCTGGAACTTGCTTACCGTTTCCTTCATCTGTTCATCAGATAAAACGGGAGTCATAATGAAAACGGCTTCGTACTGTCTAATCATTTGTGTTACTTTAATTTAGTTATGGTACTATGTGATTTTTACAAATGGAGTGCAAAAGTACAAATTCTTTTTTAATAACACACCGATCAATAGATTTATCTTTATAAAAACTCAGTTTTCAGCATCAATGGGTTTAAAGCCGGAAAAGTACAGGTCAGAATAATTTGTAACCCAGAATAAGAGAAATCCTGCGGTAGTCAGTATTCCAGTACACATAATCGTTTAACAAATTTCGATCAGTTGAATATCTGATCTCAGCGCTTATTTTTTTAAATGCTGCACCACCACCCATAGCAAAGCTACCACCGGTTCTGATACCGAGGTTTGAAATGGCCGAATTAAAATCAAAACAGAAATTTGCTATGAATAACGCATCAATAAAAAATATCAGGTTTTTATTCATGAAAAATGTATGACGCAGACCTATAGGAAATTCGATGGATTGATACCTGATTTCTACCGGTTCGTATGTATTATGCCCGCTGGCATTGATATACTGATAGCCGGGATCGAAGAGAATCCCCCATTTATTCCTGTTAAAAGGCAGTATGAATTGTGCTTCGACCCCGATTCTATAGCTTATTTTATGGCCAAAATCAACAAATTCATCCGGAGCAGCAGCATTAGTTACTATTACCCATGAATAATTTAAACCTGGTGTAAGGCGCAACTGGAATGAATCACGTTTCTTCTGACTGCCATAAGTCAAAGCTGTATTTCCTCCGTCTGAATTGTATTTTTTGAAGTATCGTTCAAGTTCGGATCTGTTAAACCTGATATTCTCAAGTGAACTCATGCTGGAATTCGCATATCTGACATTGTTCCAGAGTTGTTCGCGGAATTTACAATTCATGGCAACCTGATTATATTCAGTACGATATTCTTTATAAATCAATTGATTTATCGCTGTATCCGATACCGAGTAGAAAAATCGACCGAAAGCCGTATTTTCATAAAAATATAGTGAAGCTTTTCCTCCAACCAGAACTTTGAGGAACAATTGTTCCTGCGACCATTCAGGCTCACGCGTTTGTGAAAGATTATTTGCATCAGCCGGTGAAACATCCATTTTTACATCTGCCCTTACATATTGTGAGGATCCGGTAACGCCAAACTCTTTTACAGTATTGATGCTTCCTTTTTCCACATTGCTGATTGCCGTTAATTTATAATCAAATTGATCAGGGTTGTATTTCCAGTCCATGTTTTTGATCAGGCATTCCACTCGCTGGTTCTGATTGTCAATAAAGTACCCTTTTTCAAAAGTAATTTGTCCAAAAGAATTAACTGTGACAAGCGTAAGGATTAGAAAGAAGAAGTTTGTTTTCATGCTGGAGTTGACAAGCTACTATTTGGAAGATCTATATGAGGATTGAAAGTATATGAATAATAAAACAAAGAGTGGGAATTCGTTCTAGGTAGAATATGTTTTCTGTTCCAGTATTATATTGCAGATAAACTCAGCCGCATGTCCGTCGCCAAATACATTCGGGAAATCCAGCGTTTCTTTGCCAAGAAAATAGTTGACCGATTCGATGATTTTTGCTTCATCCGCATCGGCAATTATGCCGGCTCCATTTTCGATAATTTCGACCCATTCGGTTTCGGGGCGCGCCACCACCAGGGGCTTCTTAAAAAAATAGGCTTCTTTCTGCACGCCGCCCGAATCAGTAAGGATGAGCCTTGAATTTTTCTCCAGCATAATCATTTCGAGGTACGATACAGGAGGAATAAGATGAATGTTTTTATTGCCGGATAATCTTTTAAATAAATCCTGTGGCAATTTACTCTCCATAATTTTTGCTGTACGCGGATGCAATGGAATTACGATGTCCAGATTCATATTTTCTGCTATATGGCACATGGCGCTTATAATCTGTTGAAGCCGTTCGGGCGAATCGGTATTGTTGTCGCGATGAATGGTGCAGAGTACAAACTTGTTTTCGCTCAGCTTAAGCGTTTGCATTATGCCAGTCATCCGCCCGGCTATTTTGGAGAAATACACCAGGTTGTCGAACATAATATCGCCGCAATGGAACACCCCTGGTTGATCTGCTGTAAACGGACCCGTATACCCGATGGCAAAGCCTTCGCGCTCCAGGTTTTTGATGCCTGACAGCGTGGGTACAAACAAGAGGGTGGAGGCATGGTCGCACATGATGCGGTTAATTTCCTCGGGCATGCTTTTATTGAACGACCTGAGCCCGGCTTCGATATGAACAACCGGGATATGTAATTTGGACCCGGCTATGGCCCCGGCCAGGGTGGAATTGGTATCGCCGTAAAGAACTATAAAATCGGGTTTTTCCTTCAGCAGGGATTTCTCAATGCCCTGCAACATCCCGGCTGTTTGTTTGCCATGCGAATCGGATCCTATACTCAGATTGATGTCGGGGCTGGGGATTCCCAACTCTTCGAAAAACACCTGCGACATATTGGCATCGTAATGCTGCCCGGTATGAATAATGATTTCCCGGATCTGATCGGAAAAGGAATTACGGATAGCCCGGCTGAGCGCTGCAGCTTTAATAATCTGAGGTCTGGCCCCAACCACGGTAACTATTTTGATCATGCACTCCGCTTTTTATATACTACATTCAATTCTGCATTTCTACTTCCCTGAATTCCTGATCCGTTTCATTCGGCCTGATTCGCCCGCTCAGGGTGTTTTCCTGAAACCCGGAGGTGTTAAGACATGGTTGTGGAAATGCTGAAATTCTTCTTGCCGCAAATTTACATGATTCCTTCGTCAGCAAAACTATAATAACTGCCGTCGGCGATAATAATATGATCGAGAACCGGCAGGTCGAGCACGGCCCCGGCATCTTTAATCTTTTTTGTCAGTTGGATATCCGCATCGCTGGGTGCCACCTGCCCCGAAGGATGATTATGGCCTAAAATAATGGCAGTGGCATTATAGTCGAGTGCGATTTTAAAAACCTTACGCTGATCGACCACGGTGCCGGTAATGCCTCCGTCGCTGATTTTAACTGTTCTCAGAACTTTGTTGGCCCTGTTGAGCAGAATGATGCAGAAATTTTCATAATTCAGGTCGCCCAGTTCCCTGTGCAGCAGTAAATAAGCCGTTTTGCTGTCCCTGATCTGGGGTTTGTCGGTCAGCAAGGATACACTTCTTCTTCGGCCCAGTTCGAGCGCCGCGGCAATGGTGATGGCTTTGGCTTCGCCTATTCCCCTGTATTTCTGAAGGTCAGCAAGGGTCAGTCGTGCTAATTCGGCTAAATTGTCGTTCACTTCGTTGAGTATGCGTTTCGACAGAGCTACCGCGGATTCTTCGAAGTTTCCTGATCCAATGAGGATGGCAATCAATTCGGCATTGCTGAGGGCTGCCGGGCCTTTCAGCAGGAGTTTCTCGCGGGGGCGGTCGTCTTCAGCCCAGTTTTTAATCGATTTCTTCGGGACCTGATCCATGGGACGTTGATTAATTTATAAACGGTGAGGAAGGAAAACGGATGATGGATGTTTTGGCTGATGAAAATTTAATCCGGGATTCCATGTTCAGGGTTCCCTGTTTCTGATTGGCATATAGGGTTCAGGGGAGCTGGTTTTAGTATTTTGCCGTGAGCCGCACCCGGTTCAGATAGAAAGAAGAAACAGGATCAGAATCACAGGGATTTAAAGGAAAACATTTTTAAAAACAATGGGACGAAACAATAGCATAAAAATAGGCAGAATATTCCGGAATGCAAAATAATTAAAACGAAAAAGCCCCTTAATGCAGGGGCGTTTTCCAGGATTAGGATTTTTACTTAGAGCGCATTCACTTTTTTGGTAAGCTTTGATTTCAGGTTCGCAGCTTTGTTTTTGTGAATAATGCTTTTCTTAGCAAGTTTGTCTATGAGAGAAACAAGTGAAGGAAGTTTTTCGGCCGCAACGGTTTTGTCAACTAATTCACGAAAACCTTTAATCGCATTGCGCATTGTTTTTGCATAATAACGGTTACGAAGCCTTTTCTTTTCGTTTGCTCTGATCCTTTTTAAGGATGACTTGTGATTTGCCATTGTTAAACTTTAAAGTGTTGTTAG
>CAIPFN010000067.1 GCA_903864265.1 uncultured Bacteroidales bacterium
CTGAACTCTCAGATACAAGTTGTCAAATCTGTCGGGCGGGGTTTTGCGAATGTGGAGGGCTATCGAAATTCAATCTTGTTTTTTCAAGGCAGATTACGGATGCTGCCACTCTAAATCCTATAGTGCCAAAATAAGCAATGAGCGAATAAAAGATCAAGGCTTTATAAAAATACGTTGCGTTTCTAACCCGGAGGTATCTCCTCGCAATACAAGGCATGAAAGATGGCACAATTCCAGGCATTTGTCGTTGCTGTGTATTGCTACGCACATGCCTTCCGCACATACCTCCGGCTAAGAACCGCTAACGTATTTTTCTAATGCCGGTCCCTGCTAAGAAAATTTGTGCTCATGGCAACATTTCGGAACAAACATTCGCCTCAATTCTAAAATTTACAGGAAGTAGGTAACGGACTAACAGAATTTTCAAAACAGATGTAAACGAAGATAAACAGCTCAGGCATGGGCTAAGCAAAGCACAGCTTTACTGCTATCAGGATGTTATTCAAACTTATCAAGCTTTTCCCTATAGCAATGGCAATTGTGAGCTTTACCAAGGTAAACTGATGTGCGAAATTTATATTTAGCCTGCTCCTGATAGCCATCGGAATTTTTGTTCTTTTGCGTCATGACAATAGAACAGAAATTATATTAAAAGTAAATACCTCTTAAACAGGATACTTTAAACCAGGAATTTTCCATTTACTCTCCAATTTTAAAAGTGATCCGATTTATCCTGGAAAAGGCTTTAAAACTAGCTTTCCCGTTTTGAAGTTATTTTCATTAGGCTTTGAATAGTGAGCGGGAGTCAGTTAAAACACGATTATGTATATGAATAACTCCGGCCGCAGCAGGAAACAGCCACGCGGTTTAGCAGCCTTTCAGCCTTTTGAAAGAAAGTTGCCAATAGTGGAGTGAATTCCTGTATTAAGTGCAATATGGCAAGAGTGCCGCCCATCAAAGGGAAGGAATCAGGATCATGTTGATTGGTTCGGTTTCGTAAAACGAAGAATCCTTCCGGATGAATCGCAGGTTTATACCTTTGTTTCAGCGGCAAAACGGATTCCTGCAAAATACTCCTTAACTTTGAAGCCGGCTAAACAGAATCAGCATGGAAGGAAAAACGATCATCCGCATAAAAACCATCTTCTCAAAACCCCGGTCTGTACTCATTGCAGCTGCCATCCTTTTTCTGCCTTTGTTGTTCCTGGGTACCCACAGCAGCCACGACTGGGGCGACGATTTTGCTCAATACATTCACCAGGCCGGAAATATAGTACATGGTATCCCTCAATCGGAAACAGGCTTCATTTACAGCCAGCTGAATTACATTGGTCCACAGGCCTATCCTGTCGGATTTCCGCTTATGCTGGCCCCGGTTTATGCCCTTGCCGGCAATTCGATGCTGTCATTTACAAGTTTTATTTCCCTGGTGTATATTGTGCTTGGAATGCTGATGGTCATTTTCTATCGCCGCTATTTCTCATGGCTCACGGCTGTTGTGCTGGCGATCATTTTCCTGTATAACCCGCAAATGATTATTTTCAAGCGCGAGATCATGTCGGACCTTCCCTTTGCAGCTTTGCTGGTGCTGAATTTTATACTCTACCAAAGGTTAAAGCCGGGTAAACTGCAGGATAAAATTATCCTGGCCGTAAGTATAGGAGTCATGCTGGCCGTGAGACCTGCGGGGATAGTATTTATTGCCGCCATTGTTATGGAACAATTATATTTTGTAATCAGACGCAAGGCCAGTGCCCGGAATTTCGCCCTTGATTCGGGTATTTTTATCCTCATTCCGCTGATTTTCTATGTCACTATCAATTCATTGGTTTTTAGGATTCCGTCCGGGGGAAGCATACGCGATTACCTGCTTTTTTACTATTCGGGCAATTTCATGCAGATCATTCCCGTGAACCTGTCGCACCATATCGAAGTATTCCGATTCCTGTATGTTCCTGAGGCAGGAGTGCTGAACGGTATATCCCTCTTACTCGGATCGGTGGTGCTATGCATGACCTTGCTGGGATTTATCAAACGTATGCTGCAGGGACCTGAATTGCCCGAATGGTTTTTCATCTTTTATGTGCTCATGTTACTGGTATTTCCCAACAACGACTCGGCATACAGGCTGATGGTACCGCTGGGTTTTATCTGCCTGTTTTATGCAGCCACAGGTTTCAAAACGGTACAGTTGTTCACAGGAAGCCCTGCATGGAAAACGGCTGTTGCCTCCGGGGTGATGGTCATCATATTGTTTCTGCCGGGGCTTTTCAGCATTGCCCGTTCGGGTTGCAATACCCTGGAAGGGCCTCAGCAAAAATCAGCCGTGGAGGCGTTCAGCTACATCAATAAGAATGTTCCGCCCGAGTCGGTGGTTGTATTTGCCAAACCGCGTGCACTGGCATTGTACGCAGGGTGTCGCAGCATGGCTGATCCCTTTACCACCGATCCCACGCTTATGCACAAGCAGGTCATGGAAGCCCGGGCTTCGTATATACTCATCAGCAACAAGTTAACCAATGAACCCATGCAACGCTATTCGCGGGTGATGCAGAGCCGCCTCAGCCGACTATGGGGGAATACGGAATTTGTGCTGTATAAGATCAACCAGCTTAATCCTTCAGCACATCGCTAAGCACCTGCACCGATTTAATTGCGCCAAAGCTTGGAATGTGAATTCTGAAATATTCAAGCATTTTCTGCAATAGTACCGAGCGGGTGGCATAATCCGTTTTCAGGCTTACTGCCCCGGCATTCAGTGCTGACAGCACTTCAGAAAGGCTGTCGCTGAGCGGCGATGATAAATAGTATAGATGATCGGGAGGGTGAGGACAGAAATTACCTCCGAGCATATCGAAATACGTATTGAGCTTACTGAAATTATTATGCGGATCGAAACCCATAAACTGGGTAAGGCCAATGGTAAAAGCCAGGGGGAACCCGGCAATGGATACGGTAGCCCGGTCGAGGTTGAGAATGGCGTCTTCAATATAGCCGTATAGATGAGGGTCAGCCATTTGGGCCGAAACGGCATGGGTAAGCAATTCACTGATGTAAATGCTGACGGCCGTTTTGGTCATATCCGTTGCAATACCATTCAGCTGATATTCGCAGGCAGCATCCCTGATCACCCGCAGGCCTTCCCCTTCCTTATGGTTGGCCACCAGGCGAATGAGCGACAAGGGTGCAAATAGATTCCGTTTTATCCTGGCACCTTTTTTCCGTACGCCCTTGGCGATATACGACTGTAACCCGAGTTGCTCGGTATATACACGGGCTATAATACTGGTTTCGGAATAGTCCATGCAGTGAAGCACTATTCCCTTGGTGGAAATAATCATTGTACGTTGTAAAAATAGAGCCTTTTGCCGGACCATATCCATTTCATTCCGGTTCCTGTAAACTCCTTCTGACGCTGCCTTATGTGGTTAGCGCACAAAAAGCACTTTCGCCGCTTTTTTCTGGGTGCCATCGGGATTGGTCACGAAAATTAAGTAAACGCCGGTGCCAACCCTGTGTCCGTCGAGGTTGTTGCCATTCCAGATCACCTGTCCGCCCAGGGCCTGGGTTTCCCATACCAATGCGCCTGAAATATCCGTTATTTTCACATCCGAATCTACTACCAGGTTACTGATAAAAACAGGGCCCTTGTACTCAGGGCGCACCGGGTTAGGGTATATCATCAGGGAGTCGAGGGTAGCCGGGGCTTCCACTTTATAGTCTTTATACGATACAATTCCCAGTGAGGTGCCGAAATAGACCTCCCCGTTACCGGCAATTTTTATGGCCTGAATGGAGTTGGACAGGAGGGGGCTGTTAGCTTCGGTAAAATGCAGCAATTCCTGGGTGCCATCGGCCGACATCAGGAAAACACCTGCTTTATCGGTTCCAAGCCATTTTTCGTTGTTGCCGTTCACGGCAATGGCTGTAATATTTTCGGTTTCGAGCAGCGGGTGCAGGTAACCGGCTTCTTCAACCATGATGCGTTGTGCATCGTAACTGCCCCCGTTAAAAACATTGCCCGGCGAATATATAACGGCCACACCCTGGTCCGTACCTATCCAAAGCTGTCCGTCGCGATCCACGGCCAGGCTGGAAATACCGGTTCCAGGCAGATTCCCGTTGCCCGGTGAACTGGTAATCTTTTTCTTGTTGTCATCGGCAATATTGTCCGGGGTATTATTGTCGTTGTACACGAACAGGGCCAGGTCGCGCAGCTGCATCCATTTCTGGTTTTCTTTGTCAATTACAATGGTTCCCACATCAATGGCGGTGCCTTGCGAACCCAGGTTATACGATTTCCACTCCCCTGAGGGTTTACGCATGCATAAAATATTGGGAGCACTGGAGTTGGTAACCCAGAGGTTGTTGTACTGGTCGAAAGCAACGCCTCCTATGCGCAGGGATTGGCTGTCGTCGACATTTACCTGGAGCGTGCTTTTTTCGGGCGTGTAAATTTCTTTCAGCTGGCCGTTGTCAAATTCAAGTAATCCCGGTCCCCACCAGCCGCCTACAAAAGCATGGTTGGGGTCAATGGGGTCGGCAGCTACGCATAAAATATCGCGGGCAGGAGCTATTTCGGGGGTGTTTGCCGAATTGAAACTGCTCCAGTCATTACCATCAAAGGTATACAGTTGAGGACTCTTCCATAAATCGCCAAATCCGGCGGATCTTCCACCCGGAACAGCCCAAAGCTGTTTGCCGCTGATATCCATGGCGGCTACCTGGGGTGAAGCCGGTCCGTTGAAAATATAATTTGTTCCGTTCAAATCGCTGCCTATACTCCAGAGGCCCTGTTCATTATCTGCCACCCAGATTTTACCGTCCTTGTCGGCAAGGGCATCCAAAGGCCTAATAGGAAGAGGGTTATAGGATGAATATAGTGTTTCGAGGGTGCCGTCGGAAGTATACTTACTTACACTCCAGTTATTAACTATCAGCAGGCGCTCACCGCAAACCCGCATAGCAAAACGGTTTGTGGAATCATTCGGATAAAAACGCGACCAGGTATTCCCATCATAAACGAACAAATGGTCCGACTCCCATTTCCCGACAACGGTTGAATTGGCATACACTTTCCCTGCAAATGCGGCTATGAGGTTGAAATTATCGTTTGGTGCGATGGTCATATCCTGGGTCCAGCTGGCGTAGTTGTTCAGGTTTGCGGCGGCAGGGGCCGAGTAAATCCCTTTTTCGGTTGCGGCATAAAACTTATTGTCGGCCGCATTGAAGGTAAGTACCTTCACATCGATTTGCGATCCGGCAGGACCAATATAATACGTATCCTTAATTTCCTCTTTGTCAATATCCAGCACCACTATCCCGAAACCGCAGGCCAGGTATGCCAGCTTATCAATAACCAGAATGCTGTTGATCGTTTTATTGCCTAAAATAGACTTGCGTTTGATATCGGGGATATTCACTATACGAGCTCCCTTCACCAGGTCGATGTTGGTATTGGCATACGCCACCACCAGCGTACTGAGTTTGCTGCAATACGCAATATTGCTGATACCTATATCCGAAAGCCCGTCGGGCGTCACCTTGTTGAGGCGGTTAATGCTGTTATCGGTTTTGTTAAAATAAAATAAGCTGTAGGGGGTTGCTGCATAAATCAGTTCGCCTGCTTCGGCCACAGCTTTACAACTGTTGTAAGGGAGATGATCGCGCCACTGATTATAGCCGCCGCTTTGTGCTACAGACTGATACAAGGACATTATCAGTATGGAAAATACCAATACGATACGTTTAGAAAACTTCATAAGACACGATAATAACTGGATCCATAAATATAACTGCGCGAAACGGTTTTTAGTATAAACACCCCATTATAATGATCAGTAAAATAAACGGATACCCTAAACTTTGCTGAAGGAGATGGGGAAGATTTCCCTGCTCTCGCCGGGCTCTGCTATTATCGCTGCTTTCCTGCTGCAGGGTTTCTTCCAGATGGCACATTTTCCTTCGGCTGAACCTTTTGAATCCAGGGTCCGGAACTAAACGGAACAGGAATATAAGCTGCAACTGTATCCGTTTGTTGATTCTGCATTCAATGGCAGGGGGACGCAAGAATCCGGTAAAGAAAGTTTGTCCTTTCCCTAAATGATATTTACGCTAACCCACAACACACTGATATTAAACTTCATAGCAATATAATTTCAAAATACCCGAAAACTTTGAGCCCGGTTTTTTAAAATATTCATTACCTTCACAACCCGAAAACCACGGAAACCCGCAAACCTGGCTCAAAAATCATCCCTTTGGGTGTGACTTTATGAGATATTTTGCCGGGTTCGAATTTTGTTTGAACAAAAACCTTAGCTGAGGAAATGATTCACTATTCAGATTTTGCCATAGTTGAAGGCCTCCGGCTTAATAGTGATTTTATTATTCGCTATGTGTATAAGGAATTTTTTCCAACCATAAAATACCTGATCAAAAACAATGCAGGCCTGGAGGAAGATGCGGAAGACGTATTCCAGGAAGCCCTGCTGGTTATTTTAACCAAAATCAAAGATGACGATTTCGAATTGCGTTCCTCCTTTATCACTTACCTGTATTCCATCAGCAAGAATATCTGGCTGCAGAGGCTCAAACGCAAACGTATGACCCATAAGAACCAGGATGAACTGACACGTTACCTGGATACGCCCGAAATCGGAGTAGAGGTTCACCTCGAATATGAAGAAAAATACCAGGCATTCATGAGGCAATTCGAAAACCTGAGCGAGGATTGCCAGAAACTGCTAAAGTTGTTTCTCACGAAAATGTCGGCCAAGGAAATTGCCGACAACATGGGGTACAAGTCAGAGTTTTATGCTAAAACCAAGAAATACCTGTGCAAGGAAGCCTTAAAAAAGATGGTTGAGAACGACCCTGAACTCAGGGGAATTATTGGGTAAGCGGCAGCTGTTTCAGCTTCACGAGGAAATCCGTTATTCAGGCCCTTAAACCCGGCTATCCCTTTTCTTCCGGCATTCATTACACATCGCCTGGAGGGGTAAACCCGATACCTGCCCTGGCGGTTAAAAGTACAAGTCAGAAAGCATACAAAGCAGGCTTGGCATAAAACTGCACCAAAACATCGATGGCCCATTCAGCATGTTACAATTTTGTTTCGTTCAAATATTTAGTTTTGCCGAAGGAGCCGGCTTTATGAATTGCAACTCATTTCCCGTTTCAATTTCATCACAAGGTATTGAAGATATTCTATTGTACCCTATAAAGCCGAAGCATTATCTCTGGATAAAACTTTTTTAAAAATGTAGCGTTTATACTGACAAGATAATTAAAATCCTGATTAACCCGGAATTCATATCAAACCAGGATGGCAACTCAACCGCATTATTACCCCCACTTGAATCACTTAATACACTGAAGTCCTGATGAAATTTAAACTGCCTTTAACAATACTGATTGCGTTAGTGTTTGTTTTTTATTTTTCGCCGGTAAAGGGGGAAAGTGTTCAACAAAAATCCTTTCAATATTATGACAGCACTACGTATCAGCAATATCTTTCAGGCAACTGGACCGAGCTGATCCGGAACGGCAAGGAAGCCCTGGTTTCGGGTTACGATTATAAAAATCTTCGTTTGCGCATGGGATTCGCCTATTTTTTCAGGAAGAACTACCGTATAGCGGAGGATCATTTCCACAAGGCCCTGCAATTCGATTCGTACGATACTGTGGCAGCCCTGTATTTCAACCTCTCGTGCCAGGCAGCAGGGCGCAGCAGCGAATTATATTATGTGAAAGGCACAAAGAAACCCTATAAGTTCCTCGAATTTGCCTATGCCGACGCAGGTAAAATGGTGGCCGGCAAGGGTAACATCAGTGCTGCTCTAAGCGATTCAAATATTTACTACAAGGAACTGATTCAGCCGGTGAGCCGCACTTACGGAAGTCTGGGCCTCAACTTCCGTCCGCTGCCCAGGCTGTCGGTTTTCCTGGGCTATTCGCTCATTGAACTCACCGATAAGAAAAGCTATGGATTCTATTCAGTGAATGCCGTCAGAGATTCGGTTGTTGACCGCCAGTTCACAACAGATTATTTTTACTCTTTTCCCTTGCAGAAGAATATGGAAGAAAAGGAATTCAAAAACAAGCAATCCTCCTTTTACCTCAACCTGTCGTACTTTCCTTTCCCCGGAATAAAAATAACGCCCGCCTTTCATTACTTAAAGATAGATGCCAGCCGGGTTTTTGCCACCTCCACTACAACGGCCATGACCGATACCGCCTGGTATAATAAAACCGACACCAGCTGGCATACCTTCGATTATACCTCTTATAATTACAAAATCACCGGTTCGGATACTTCGTATTATGATTATGTGCTGTCACTTGCCATCGACAAGGAAATAGGGAAGTTTAGCTGCGGAATAAGCGGCACCTACGCCCGCATGCTTGATCAGAAAATTTATCAGGTAGGGGCTTCCCTCAGCTGGTATCCTCTGGGCAATTCCGACCTGTACGCGCACAGCAGCCTGACATACCAAATTAACGATACAACTTCCACTGCAGTTTTTGAACAGATGGCCGGAGGCAAACTCTTTAAATACAGCTGGCTGGAAGGCTTTTTTACATGGGGACAGCTGAAAAACTTCAACGAGAAAAACGCCTACCTGGTTTATAACCAGGTGTACCCGGTTAAAATGCGCTGGGGACTCACATTTTATCCTTACATCGGAAAACATCTCGAAGTGATGCTGATGTATCGTTACCAGAAAATCGGACTGCTATTAACAACTTCTTCCCTGTCAGAAACATCTACCTCTGTAACAAACCCCAATTTTACGTTCTCCATGGTGACCAGCGGTCTGAAATGGAAGTTCTGATCCATAAGAAGGAGCCGTTCAGGAATGATTCGCGAAGGGCTGTTTAACCGAAATCAATCCGTATTTTATTAGTAAAAAACTAATACCTGTTTACAAAAGATGGCTCCCCTCTATACTTCAGGCATTATCCATGTCGGCGACCTGCCTCTGGGCGGGAACTATCCCATCAGGGTGCAATCCATGACCAATACCGACACCAACGATATTGAGGCTACCGTAGCGCAAAGCACACGCCTGGTGAATGCCGGCTGTGAGATGGTACGCATTACGGCACAGGGAATTACCGAAGCCAGTAACCTGGCACTCATTAAAAAAGGCTTACGTTCGAAAGGCATAAACGTTCCCCTGATCGCTGATATTCATTTTAACCCGCATGCAGCCGAAATTGCAGCGGCTATTGTCGAAAAAGTAAGGATTAACCCGGGAAATTATTCCGATAAACGGGATTCAAAACTTGTTTTCAGCGATAGAGCTTACGCAGAAGAACTTGAGCGTATTGCAGCAAGGTTAAGGCCTTTATTAGAAATCTGCAGGCTGAACGGCACGGCTATCCGCATTGGCACCAACCACGGCTCGCTGAGCGGCCGCATCATGGACCGTTATGGCGATACTCCGGAAGGCATGGCTGAAAGCGCCTTGGAATTTGGCCGCATATGCCTTTCCGAAGGATTCAGCAACCTGGTATTCTCCATGAAATCGAGTAATGTGAAGGTAATGGTGCAATCAACCCGGCTGCTGGCGAAACGAATGCTCGACGAAGGCATGCATTTTCCCCTTCATCTGGGAGTTACCGAAGCCGGCGACGGTGAAGATGGCATTATTAAATCAGCTGCAGGTATCGGCACCTTGCTCGAAGAAGGCATTGGCGACACCATTCGCGTTTCGCTAACCGGCGCTCCCGAAACAGAAATACCGGTAGCCCTTGCTATCACGGAGCGCTATAATACAACCCGCGCACATACCCAGCCGAAAAATACGGATCGTTCTGATATAATATCAGTTAGCCACGACCGCCGGGAAACCATGGCCGTTTCAGGCATTGGAGGGAATTACCCCGTGGGGGTTATCGCCGTTAAAAACGGGATGAATTGCCTGCTGGATGAACATTCAGCTGTCGCAGGGGCCATTCCCGATCATTATCTAAAGCTCCTGACGCTTGCCGAAGGCAATGCGACTGAAATGAGGAAGCAATTGAATAATCCGGATCTTCCATCCACCCATCCGCTTATTTTAAAAAACACCTATCACACCGGCAATCTGCTGCGTTTCCAGGTGGATGCAGCCATTGATTTCGGCAGTTTGCTGATCGACGGAATGGGAAACGCCATTTGGCCCGTGGCTCCCGATTTAGCTGCCGAAACGGTTAATCATACTGCATTTGCCATATTACAGGCCACCCGTGCACGCATTACCCGCAACGAATATATTTCGTGCCCCTCCTGTGGCCGTACGCTTTTCGATATCGAAAAAACACTGCTGCAGGTGAAAGCGGCAACCGAACATCTGAAAAATCTGAAGATTGCAGTTATGGGCTGCATTGTAAACGGTCCCGGCGAAATGGCCGATGCCGATTATGGCTATGTGGGTGCAGGCAAAGGCCTGATCACGCTTTATAAAGGCAAAGTGATAATCAGGAAGAACATCCCGGAAGAACAGGCACTTGAGCAACTCCTGCTGCTGATTAGCGGTGAACAGTAGTATAGGATTGTATTTCAACCCATAAACTTACCTCTTAAGGAATTTCAACGATACCGACTGTCGGTTTTTCACAATCTGCAACACGTAGATACCGCTTGCAAGCTTCGAAACATCAAAACCAACTAAGGAACCACCGGGCTGCAAAACCAGCCTTCCCTGACTGTTGTAAACCAGAACCTGGTCGGGATCAACATCACCGGTAATCTTGATATAATCTGTAGCCGGGTTTGGTGAAATGCGATAATGGTATGGTTGAACCGGCAGTGCTTCTTGCAGGCCAACGGTGAGGAAAGAGTATTTTTGAATTAATCCCTGATCGCCACACAACCACCCTTCACCCATATTGTTGAAGAAAATTCCTCTAAACCCATCCATTCCTTCGGGAGCCCTGGACTGACCCGTATAGTTAATACCCATGAAATCGCTAATACTTACCTCGGGTTCTGGTGAGTCGGTAAGTTGTTGAGCGGCCCAGCTGATACCTCCATTATACGAGTAAAACACGTCGCCATAAAAGGATACGGCCACTGCTTTATTGGCGTCGAACATTTTGAGATAAAAAAACATCATATTGTTTGGGAATCCCTCACAAACCCAGCTTTGTCCTCCATCGGTAGTACGCGCAAAACCTGTTTGATAAATGCTTATGAGGCCGGTATCCTTATTAAGGAAATCTGCCGCCAGGATTTTATTAGCAGGGTCAACAGAATAGGTAATTTCGTTCCAACTGCTTCCGGCATCATGTGTGCTGAACATTTTACTATACATGGGGGAGGAAGTCGATTCCCAGAGAATAAGAAATCCGTTGGAAGGATCCGTAAAAATTATATTCCGGATTGCATAACCGGGGCAATCAAAACCATTCTTTAACCAGGTCTGACCCTGGTCATCCGAATATATGAGAGTATTACCCCCGGCATAGATACGTCCGTTGCCTGTAGGACATATTGAGAAATAGAAATCAGTCGAATTTTCGGAAGGATGCATTGTAGTCCATGAATTACCACTATTGGTTGAGTGAAAAATCCTGTTCTGGCTACCCGATGCCCACACTTCGTTTTCGGAAGCGTAAGTTGTCTTGAAAATCCAGCCGTTGTTGGAAGAATTCAGGGTTGATGTCCATGTATTACCACCATCGAATGTATTATATATGAATTCGTATCCTTGTTCAGCACCAACTGCAATTCCTTTCTGGCTATCAAAAAATTCGATATCGCTTAAAGCAGCATGCGATCCCTGAGAAAGGTCCTTCCATTTATTACCCGAATTCAGGGTTTTTGCTATAGAACCGTTGTACCCGCTGGCATAAGCCACGCTATCGTTCACCCAACTGGATGAGATAAAAGGTGCATATCCTGAAGTCAAAATCAGCTTTTGATCCCAGCTCACCCCTCCGTCTTCTGTTTGGTAGCAATAATTATCACCTATTACCCTCCCTTTTAAAGGTGTAATAAACTCAATATCGTCAGCCGACCCATTAATTCCAATAGGAACAGTGATCCAGGTGAGTCCGGCATCGGTGCTGTGATACAAAAGGGCATGGTTACCGATATGCCTTGATTCGGCCAGCCATATTTCATTATAGCTAACGGCTTCTACATCCGAAATCTCTTCACTTTCCAAGGGAATTGCAATTTCTTCAACAGTAACACCGCCATTGAAAGTACGTAACAGCCTTCCATGAGGATATTGAATACCCTGGGCTCCGGCAAGATATCCGGTATCCTTATTCAAAAAATCGACACATAAATAATTCATGTCGTCCCACACATTCTGGGATAAGAGTTGCCACGAATTACCTCCGTCCTGCGTCCGCAGCAGGGTTCTGTACCAGCCACAAATCCACCCATGGAGCGGATCCGAAAATTTAATGTTCCTATAAGTTGATTCCCCGGGACCAGTCAGGAAGTCCCACGTTTCACCGTAATTGGTAGTTCTGCCAATGGATTTATTGTGGCCAATGATAAATCCATTTCCATTGCTCACCGAAGTTATACTCTGGAAATAACCGGCAACAGTGGTATGGAATGGCTCCCAGGTACTTCCGCCATTATGGGTTCGATAAATATTGTTCTCGCCACAGGCAATATATCCGGTATCGGCATTTACGAATGTAACACCGTTAATATTGGTAGGTGAAGGTTTGGGATTCACAATGGTCCACGATTGAGCTGAACCTGTTTTTGCAGTTATGCAATAAACGATGATAAGGAAAAAGAGAAAATGCTTCATTTAACTGTGTATAAATATAAAGTAATAATTTGATTTGTCCGGTAATCGGTGATACCCGGGGGGTAAATGTACAATAATTACATGTCGAACCAATACTTTTGAACTTTTCATTTATAATCCAGGGGTAATTGAATTCTTGTGCTGGCAGTATCAGTATTAACGGTGCTGGCTTCTTTCCAAAAAAAAACTGCTTCCGTAGGACTAAGCCTGTGAAAGCAGCAAAATTGGAAACTCAGCTTTTTTTAGAAATGAACCTATTTGGCCGACTTCCTTTTAAATGTACAATTACTGAAATCCCTGGTGAGGCTAACGGCATACGAATACTGGGGCGTTAGCTGCTTGCCCTGGTAGTTTTTGTAAACAGGAACATCATACAATACCGACAGGTTCCATAATCCAGCTATGGAATAGGAAATTTGCGGCGTAAGCACGATCAGGTGGTAACCGGTATTGGTTTCCTTAGCTCCATCCTGTACGTCTTTACCATGAATTTCATTTCGAACCTGTAGTATTCCAAAAAGGCGTTTTACAATTTTCTTCGAAACGAATACAGAGGTAGTTAACAACTTTCCTGTCTGATAATTATTGATATTGAAGCCGTTATACTCAAACCGGTTGAGCATAAACGTACGCAGCGTTATGGGAGCAAACTCTTTACTCAGCAGAAGTGTTCCTGCAAAACCAAACGCATTGGTTGTAGGGCGTGCATCAAGCTGCAGCAGGGTGCCATTGGGTGCCGTTTCGGGCTGACGCGAAAAAGGGTATTTAAGCCCCGCTCCTACCGTTATTTCAACCAGCTTCACAGGATTTATATAAAGCCCGTATTTCAGCATCAGGGTTCCGTTCGACATACCCCGGCCATTATGATCGGTAAGCAAAGGGTTCTGGAAATTAACCACTTTGTTGAAGAAATAACCGGCATCGGCCTGCAGGGTAAAACGGTGAGTGAGGCCGTATTCCAGCGTTAATCCGCCGAAATCATAATGCGCATCGTCCGACATATCCACTTTGTCATCCGAAGGCTGTGTGCCTTTGTAATAGATGCCGGAAAAACTGTGGCGGTAAAAGGTAACCAGCCTGATGGCATTTTTGTTTAACACACCCACATGCGTGGATGCTCCCACGGGGCTGCCCGTTGAACAGCATTGCGCTTTCAGGGAACCACCGGACATCAATACTATGGCCAGCAGAAGGATAGGGAGTAACTTATTCAACATAGGTTACATAGGTATCCATGGTCGCCAGATGGTTGGCATTGTCTTTCACGTCGCAGGTAATTTTAAATTTACCTCCGTGGCAGATAGTGAACATGACCTGCGCACCCGTACCTTCGAACACCCCAAGTTCATTGTCGCACTTCCAGGTATAGGTGAGGTTGGCTCCGGTAACGGTTGCCGTTACTTTGGTCAATTCGGTGATGGCCACGCTGTCCTTTTCAACAACCAGGCTCACAAACTTAATATCGCCTGCTCCGGAAGTAATGTTATTGTCCTTTTTACATCCGCCGGCTACAAGCAGTACCAGCAATATCACTAGTGCTGAAAAGGATGTTAACTGTGCATATTTTTTCATGCTGTTTGAATTTTAATGTTGCTAATAAAAAGATGATTTTGTTACTCGGTTATAAATTTACGCGTAAGCACTCCAGCCGTTGATTGTAACTGAATAAAATACAAACCCGGTGCTGTATGAAGTTTATTCAAATCTGTCTTAAAGCTGTTTTCACCCGGTTGAACTTCAACCTCCGAACGGCTGAGGGTTTTCCCCGCATTATCGAGTATCAGCAATTGTGCATGGAAATTAGCTGTACTCATAAACGCCAGACTGACCTCCTTGTTTGCCGGCATTGGAAAAACCTTTACCTGCTCAACCGGCTCCTGAGCCTGAACAGCGGTTACCAGTCCATCAAGCAGCAGTTCATCCACCCAGATAAAACTGTTCTTTTTAGGCGAAATGCTGCTCGACGAAATCATCACAACCGCAGTATCCGGGTTTTCCGTATTCCGGTACACAAATGGAAAAGTCATGGCGGTCCACACATGTACCATACCGGATGTTTTTTTCACCAGGCTGGCAACAGTATCGCGACGGTTGAGCGAAGTATTCCATTTGGTAAGCCAGGCCGAAATGGTTGCCGAATCGCTGTTATACCCCATAAACTGGAATTTTCCTTTTAAGGTCTCAGCCCTCAGGCCATATTGAAATCCCGATTTCGGCTTCCAGGTGGTAGTGTTGAGCTGCCCGCTGACAACCATTCCCGGTGTTACCACCCCACTTACATCTTTAGTGGTGAGTTTCAGAAAGCAGCTGCCGGCCGAACCCGGAGTCCCTTTCAGTGTAGTAAAAACAGTGGAGGCAGCTGTAGCAGTGTTCATATTTCCCCACTGATCGGGCAGATCGTAGGTACCCATGCTGGTCCAGCTTTCGAATCCTGCATTTGGAATTTGTGCATGCAACATACTTGTAATCAACAACACAAACACAAGCAAACTAGTTTTTTTCATATGTCCTTTTCTGTATTCGTTTAAACAAAAGTAGTATTTTCCTGATTTCAAATTAATTTATTAAATGAAATGTTACCCGATTACCCTATTGCATCCCACTTAGTTAAAATGAGGATACAGTTGGGTTATTTCAGCGCATATCTCAGCCCGGCATATACCGTAGCTCCGACTATAGGCCCCCAGACCATAGAGGTATCGAAATGGGTATGATAAGGTCTCCAGGCTTCGGTAATCGGATCTTTTTGCGTAAAGTTAGTCAGGTTTTCACCGCCCAGGTATACTTCGAAATATTTAAACTTTCGGGTGACCTGCGCCAGCAACTGTACATAAGCAGGCGAATAAGGTCCGCGCTGAAGCTTTAGAGGCATCTTTTTCGTATCGGGTATGCGGGCTTTGCCATTCAACTGAAGCGTGATATCGAACTTCCATTTGTCGAATTTGGTGGCATATGAGGCTGTAAACAAGCCTTTGTAGGCACTTACCATAGCCTTTTCGCGCAATACGCCGTTCTCGGTTACCTTAACATCGTTGAACCTGAAAGCGGCCAGTATGCTCAGCCTCTCAACCGGCTGAACCGAAAACTGCAGCTGTAAAATATTGGAATACGATTTACCCTTGAGGTTGTAAATATAAACGTCAGCCGGCATGCTGTCGAGGTCAACAATAACCTGGTTGACAAAACCGGTATGGTAGGCTTCCAGGTCAAGTTGCGCATCGCGGCCGAAAAGCTTGAAATTCTGAGTCAGGTTGACTCCCATATTCCACGCTTCTTCCTGGGCCGGATCATCCACAAAATGAATCACCCGCTGGCTTGCCATGATGGAATAATTCTCGGCAAATACATTGGCTGTGCGGTATCCTTTACCAACCGATGCCCTCAGGGTGGTTGTAGGGGTAATTTTGTACCTGATATGCATGCGGGGAGTAAAGAAAGTGCCAAACTTATTGTGATGGTCCGCTCGTAATCCGGCTATCAGGGTGAACTTATCCTTCAGGTTATAGGTGTACTCAAAATAGGCCCCGGGAACAATTTCCTTACGATCCATATTGTAGGTACTGTCGTGCATGCTGTAAATGGCAAAAAGCGTATCGGGATTGTTATCGAGGTCGCCACCGGTTATCTGGTACAAATAAGTGAAATCGGTGCGGGCATATCTTTCCTTATAATTATCATACATGAAACTGAGCCCGGTAGTGAACTTGTGATTTGGATTCCCTATGATATCCTGGTACAACAAGTTGGCGTACAGGCTTTTTTGAGTTCCCGTGTACTTGTTCAATCCAAAAAAGCCTTCCTGGTCGTGGTAAATGCCCGAAAGTATCAATGCCACACTCCGATCAGGTTTATCCTTGAACATAAAACCGTTTTTCCAGAAACTCTCGATCCGTTTGGTCCGCACCTGCAATCCATAGGTTTTAGTGCCGTTAGCAATGCCTGCCGTATCATTCTGGTAAGTGTCGGGATTAAAATTCAAATATCCCCCTGTTCTTTTCTCGTCGAGGTATTTTATGCCAAAGCGCGAAACAAACTTCCCGGGAACCATATAATCCCAGCGGTTAATGAAATTGAAGGTATTTTGCCTGGGCAGATCCCGGAAAAGGTCGTTATTGGCGTCGGCAGCATTGTCATAATGGCTGTAATGTCCCATTACCATGGTACTCAGTTTATCGCTCAGTTTCACGGCACCGTCGGCATTTATTTCCATGCGGCCTCTCTGGTTACCGTATAGGTTCAGGAAAAATTTCTCGCTGGTGGCCGGTTTCTTCAGTTCAACATTAATCTGCCCGGTTGTGGATTCAAAACCGTTTACCACCGACGAGGCGCCCTTGGATAGCTGTATGGCTTCCATCCACGAACCGGGAATATATCCCATGCCGAAAGAGCTGCCAAGCCCCCGCACCAAAGGTACATTTTCGGTTATGATCTGGCTGTAAACGCCCGAAAGTCCCAGCATCTGAATCTGTTTGGCTCCCGTGATGGCATCGGAATAATTCACATCGACGGAGGAATTGGTTTCGAAGCTTTCGGCCAGGTTGCAACAGGCAGCCCTGCGAAGTTCCTTAGTGGTAATCACCTGCATTTTTCGCGGATCCACCTGCGAAATGTAGGAACTTCCGTTATGGTCGTGTATCTCCACCCCGCTCAGTTCGCTGCTGGCTTCTACCATGGTAATATCAATATGGTTGATTCCTTCCACGGCAACCGTATCGGTACGGTAACCAATGAAACTGACTACCAGTTCCTGCTTTTTGCTGCCTTTGCGCGATAAGCGGAATTTGCCGTTTCCGTCGGTGGTGGTGCCCTGGAAAGTTCCTATCCAGCGTATGCTAACCCCGGCAAGGGTTTCTTTTTGTGTTCCTTTCGGGAATGCGCTAACGGTTCCCGTCACAGCCTGGGCAAAAGCGTTTCCGCCCTGGCATGCAAGCAGCAGGCCCAGACATATATATATTATTGATTTGGATGTCATTGTGTGTTTTTTTTGATCAAGCGTTTACAAACTGATACATGAATTTTTCACCGTATCCGCATAATTGAAAAAACTATGAGGTCCGGAAAAAGCAATTCACTAAAGGGAAAATTCCTTTAGCAGTAGTACGTGATCAGTGGAATGCGCTGTTGCGAGAGGAACAGCACCAGTTTGCGGCCCGACAGATGCGGGGGCGGATAGGAGGTGTCGAAAAAGGCAATATCGTTGTTAACCGCAGCAGGCGGGCAGGAAATTACACAAAATATGGCGATAACAGCCGGCTGTACAGGAGCTGCCGGTGAAAAGTCATTTGCAAAGGATTCA
Organism: uncultured Bacteroidales bacterium; assembly: GCA_903864265.1. Taxonomy (GTDB): domain Bacteria; phylum Bacteroidota; class Bacteroidia; order Bacteroidales; family UBA4417; genus UBA4417. Next base: position 18,064 of record CAIPFN010000067.1, read on the forward strand.
ATTGTCAGTTTGTTGAAAAACGAAATATCGGAACAACAGCCGCTCTTTTTAACCAACGTTTCACGGCCTGAAACCGATAATTTAGCGGCTCTGGCATCATCATTACATCCGCAGGTAGCTGATTTCTGTATTCCCAGCTCCGTGTAAAAAGCTATGCCCGATAAATGGCCGTGGCAGTAATGAGCCTTATACGATAAGCCCGTAGCCCCTGCTATTACCATCATTGAAAGTACAATGAGTAAAGCATTTTTAGAGTACAGACGGAAGCGTTTCAGGATCATATTCATTTTACTGCATGCAAAGATAAGATATTTGCATTTAAAAACGTAAAAGTTTTGGTTATACGTATGTTAAGCGGTAATACAACCAAACAATAAAAACATCAAATGACTGGTATTTTCATCTTTCGGCAAGCAAAGAACAAGAAGGTGCCATGAAGAAGTAATAATACCTTAACAATTTGATTGCCTATATGTAGTACAATAAATATTGGGGAAAGAGCCGGTTAACCTATTCCAATGCCTCATCAACCGGGGTTTCTCCAATTAATCAATCCTTGTCTGTTTTTTAACAGTCTTATTCACTTTCTTATTTTCTTTTGTCACCTCCGCAATACCACTCACCACATTCAGGCTTCGGGGTAAAATATTAAAAACGAAAGGGGTATGACCAAGGGATTCGCCGTCGGCTTCCAGGTACATGGGGGGTTCAGAGTGAATAATGATTTTAGAGGACCGAAACGTACTTACTTCCGGCAGCTTGGTAAAACTGCCGTCGAAAAGCTTGATAATATTCCGAATAATCTTGAATTTTCCTATAGGTTTTATCAGCGTCATATCGAATAAACCATCGTCGGGTAAGGCTCCCGGCGCCTGTTTCATTCCGCCTCCATTATACTGGCAAATTCCTACGCTCATGCTGAAAATGTCGGATGCCACTTTCTCATTGTCGAGCAATATACTCACTTTGGTGCTGGTATACAGGAACAGGCTGGATAAAATGTTTACCACATACGACATAGGATTGCTTTTTCCCAGGTCCTTTTGCTTGTTGGTTTTCTTGGCCACCAACGCATCGAAACCCATGCCTGCCATATTAATAAAATAACGGGGGATTTCTTTTCCATCCGATGAGATGTATTTAATCCTACCGGTGTCCTGCACGAAAATTTTCCGTTTTATGATCAGCTTTACGGCCTGTTTATAGTCGCCAGGGATATTAAACATGCGGCACCAGTCGTTTCCTGTACCGACAGGAATCATGGCGAGTGTTATTTCTTCGGAAGGAACATGGGCCTGTGTAAAAATTCCGTTTACCACCTCGTTGAGCGTACCATCCCCTCCGACAACAATAATATTACGATAGCCATTTTCGATGTATTTCCGGGAAAGGACAACAGCATGTCCGCGGTGTTCGGTAAAAACGCTGACAAATTTGATCTCGGCAGCCGTAAGTTCAGCCGCTATTTCGAGCCAATCCTTTTCCCCTTTGCGTTTTCCGGCATTGGGATTAACAATTACAAACCATTCCATAGAAATGCGACTAGTAAAAAAATGCTTTTGAAGGCCGAAAGATAGGAATAAAATATACAAACCCCGATAACTGTGACAAAAAAGTCACTGCCCCCTTCTCAGCTTATTCCATACAAAAACACATTTTATCCAATACAAACAGCAACAGTCTCTCTGCTTCCCCAATCCCCCTCTTTCCCTGTCTCCTTATCTCCTTGTCCCCTTATCTCCTTGTCCCCTTATCTCCTTGTCCCCTTGTCCCCTTGTCTCCATCAATCCCTTCAAACCCCTCAAACCCAGCAATCCTCTCCTTGTCCCCTTGTCACCATGTCCCCATGTCTCCATAAATCCCATAAAACCCATCA
>CAIPFN010000068.1 GCA_903864265.1 uncultured Bacteroidales bacterium
CGCGGTTTTCCTTTTATCTGTATGATGGTTTCATAGGCCAGCACCTGCTCGTTGCGGGATAGAATGTCGAAAAGCTCTGATCTCAGGCTTTCCTGAATAAATCCCATTTCATAGGTTGTCTTGCCTAATAAGGCTTCTTTACGGAAACCAGTGAGATCATAGATGGCAAGGTTGGTATCCACAATTTTACCGCTTTCAAATTCGGTAAGCAACACGGGTAAAGGAGTTAGTTCAAACAGGTTGTGAAACCGGGTTTCGCTTTCCTGTAGCATCTTCTCAGCCTTTATGCGTTGGGTAATTTCGGCCTCCAACACAATTTTATCCGTTTCGAGTTGGTTGGCACGGGCCGTTTCGTGCTTCACTTTAATCATCTTTTCGGTTAAACCTGAGGTGAGGAAAATGGTAAACAGGGCGCTGGCATACAATCCTCTGTTCGAAAAAAACAGGTTCACTTCTACCCACGAATTAAATACGGCAATGTACAGCAACATTGCTAATAGTATGGGGGTAAACGAAAAAAGGTAGTAGCGGGCCATGGGCACCCTTTTCAATGTGATATAGATTGCAATCAACAGCTGAATTACCAGGAAAAGCAGGTTGGTTGGCACGAGTAAAATGCCGGAAATATAAGGGTTCAAAATACCTGTCCCTGCCAGTGTACCGTAAGTAAAAAAACAAAAGATAGCCGCAACCTCCACGCGAAGTAGAATTTTATGATTCCGCAGGTTCAGATAGTATATTGCGAAGATAGCGTGGAAACCATACGTCAATCCGGCAAAAACAAAACGAAGTCTCTGAAGCAGAACAGGAGACTCAAAAGCAATGTTTTCGTAGAACATCCCGACAATAGTGCCGATAAATACCATTTCGGCTGCGATGGATAAGGACAAAAAGAGAAATGCTTTTTCCCTGCTGTTAATAAGCAGTACCAGGTTAAACAGCAAAGCGGCCAGCAAAATACCCCAGGCCGGGAGATAGAAATTCCGCTGGATATTTTCATTCTCGCAAAAGGCCATGGGGGTTGATACACGAACGGGGAAAATCAGCAGCGAACTTGTTTTCACCTGTAAATAAACCCTCACAGTTTCGTTTTTAGCCAGCGATACTGTAAATATCGGCATTCGCTGCCGGTGTATATTCCGGGTGAGTATTCCCTGCTTTTCCGAAAACAGTAAATTCCCGGCCGTATCGTACACAAATACCGAAACCGCGTCCAGCGTACGATAGTCAATAGTCAGTATCCACTCATTTTTATCCGTGGTGTTCAGCATACTGAAGGTAAACCAGCAGGCTTGTTTCATCACACCCAGGTTGGGCGTTTGTCCCCCCATAAAGGTTTGCCATGGAGTGGCTTTACCTGCAATATCCTGTTTGCTTATATCCGAATCCGAGGCCACTGTATATTTAAGATATCGGGAAACATCATACGAATCCGTTTTGCCGTTTAAAACCAGGGTGCCGGCACAGGCAAAAGTGACTGCAAAAAATGAAAGAAATATAAGTATAAAAGATCTCATTCTGTCTGAATAGGGATTTGGGCAAATGTACAGTTTATATTAACAGCATATCCTTCCCTGCTTTGCCTGGCAGGTTAGCATTATGATAACATACTCAGTAATAATAGGACCTGCCTGGCTCGCGGTCCGCATTGATATCAGGTTGAAAAGAATCAGAAATCGAATCCTTCGTTCCCGGCAACGCAGCTATTTATAGGTAAATATTTTTACTGTTTCATGTAACGTAATGCTAACGTTTCATTTTGAAATGTCCGGAATTATA
>CAIPFN010000069.1 GCA_903864265.1 uncultured Bacteroidales bacterium
AATCAAATCAAAACTTTCTCTCGAAATTTCAAAAAGCCATTGATTGTAATTGGCAAAAGTAATCCCAGTTTCATTTATTATATCAATGCTCCCGGTATCCAGATTTGAAATTTCACTGGTAGTAATTAAAGCCGAAGCCTTGTAATCATCCATTGACTTGATGATTGCTTTCAGCTTTGCTTTGGTATTGGCAGTTTCTTCTTCGTCAATACTCTGGTAAATAACTTTCATTTGAAAAAAGTCTACCCTGGGCAACTGCAAATACTCAACACGGCTTTGGCGTTCTACCATGTCAGGGGCTCCACTTCGTTTAGTGTTGTTAAGCTCATCGATACTGCTGTTTTGCTCCTGTTTAAGCTGCATGTTCAATGTGTCGGCATTATCTTTATTCAGCCAAATCAACGCGGTTTCAACTTTGCCTTTATCCACCTGGCGCAAACATCTACAGGAAGTCTGTAATACCATATTCTGCGGACTGTCGCCCTTCTGTGAAAGTATTACCCCTGTCAAACTAGGACAGTCCCACCCTTCTTTACCTACTTGTACCAAAAGAATGTATCGTTTCTTCGAAATTGGCAAATCCAATGACCGAAATTCCAGTTTATTTTCTTGTGGTAATGAATATAATTTGTTGCCTCCATGAAATTTTAATATTTCAGAAGGATTGATCTTCAAATCATTTGTAAGAAAAGGATAGACTTCTTCTTCCAACACTTCAATATTACTGCAATAGATAGCTATTTTAGCTATTGCTCCGTTGTCGTAAACTATGTTTTTGTACAGCGTATTAAAGTGAGCTATTCCCGCTTCGATAATTTTAAACCGGTCAAGGTTTTGCCCGATTTTTACCATCGGATTTTTAAGGAATTTCTTAATGGCCGTTACTAAAGGATAGTAATAAACGGTATTGGTGATTTGTGAAAATTTGAAGGCATAATCACCGGCTTTGATGGTTTCGGCACCTTGCAAATATGGCGTTCCCGAAAAACCTAACACCGTTGTGATGTTTCCCTTGCTGTGCCAATAATTTACGGCTTGCCGTAACTTAATATCATCGGTTGCAGCATGGTGCACTTCATCAATAAGAATGGTCAGGTTTGGGATCTGACCGAACAACCTCTTTAAATCGTTGCTGGTGTCTTTCTCTTCTTCATCCAGTTCCAGTTCTGTTTGAGCATTGAACTTAAAACTTTCCAGAATTACTTTTTCAGCATTTACCACGAATACCTGACCGAATGGATTCGGCAGACACGCATTTACTTTTTGCGCATTGGGGTTCCTGGCTTTATTGCTTTTCTTAGCTGATTTCTGTTCGTCTAAAATATCAAACCTTAAAAGCTTCTTTAGATTGCCTGCTGATGGTTCAGGTAAAACCCAGGAAGGATCAAAATTTTCAATAGTCTTTAGACTAGGGAAAATAGAAGTTTTTAATCCGGAAGGTATGAGCACTAAAAAATTATGTGCGAAATTTTTATTTTCGGGCTCGTTACTGGCAAAATACAAGTCCAGATAAATAAAGGCAGCCATTAAAAAAGTCTTGCCAGCCCCCATCGGTAAACTCATTAAATAGTCAGCATAGCTTACATTATAGAAAATACTTTTAATTATGGTGTCATAATCTAACTCAGAGGGCTTATCCACAATAAGTTTCTCTAACTCGGGAAGTAAAGAGCCGGTGCCGTTTTTTGTTCTTGCAAAGTCATATAGCGCAAAAGCTTCTTTATGTGTAGTCAAAAAAACTCGCGCTGCCTGATTAATATTAAGTTTTGATAAATCAGTCCCATTGGCGAAAAACCCCTCTGAAAATAGTTGCCACAGCGGTTTGTTCTGGCCTTGAATTTTTAAGAACAGGTAGGTTTCAATAGCTTCAATTTGGGTATCACGCAATTGCCCCTTCTCCCGTATGTATTTAAGCAAATCAATAATGGAGCAGGTATCAGACTGCAACCATTGGTTTTTCTTTTCATGGATTATATAATGAAGCATTCCGTAATCTCTGGATTTATGTTTTGTTCAGAAGGGGCCTAATAAAGAAATGATCCTTTTCATCAGGGTTAATTGTATTTAGTCTGCAAAACTAAAGGTAGGACAAAAGTAGTCATTAATTTTCGACTCTTTTCATAAGGATTTCACTGCGAATAACTAGATTTTAACTAAAAATCCATTCAGTTTGTCAGCCCGTTTTGCCAGTAAACCGGCAAAGCATTTGTGAAAATTCTCATGTTTTACCTGAGCAGCAGCAGCACTTTTTACACTTTGCTCAAACTTGGCAAAACCCCACTAAATATATTATCCTATTTTAACTGTAATTTGTAATAAATTAAGCTAAAGTAAACTAAATCAAATCAATACAGGATTACAAATAAATTACAAACCGAAAACAAAGTTGTAATTTTTTGAGTTTGTAATTTTTTGGCGGCTTCATTTTTCTCTAAAAATCCTGAAATTACAAACTTCACTAAAGTTGTAATTGCTGATATTCAATACTTTATGAAAAAATTACAAACCCGGTTGTAATTTTGTACGCCCTCATATTCAGCACGTTACAAGGCTCAAAATTGCAAATTACAACTTTTTGCCATTTTTGGCCACTTCCCTACAGGGCTCGGATATTTTTACCATTTACACATGTGCATAATTTCAGGCCCATTTGCCCTGATTATTTGCCCCCTGAGCCGTAATTTTAACCAAACTATTCTTATGCCTTCTCCTATCTCTGTTAAAGTTTACTGCCAGGAGCATCTGGTGCAGTTTCTCACAGCCATATATGGGCAACAGCCTATCACTTTCCCCCGAAAAGATCATTTCAACCTCCTGCTCAACGCATGTTTGAAAAGATCAACATCCGCTGAACCTATCGTTTCTGAAATCACCCCCAACCTTGAAATACTGTTGCCATTTTTCGATGATTTGAACGTGCTCTACAATTTCGATCTATCCCCCAGAAGCGAAGCCCTATTTGTCAAACACGTTGACAGGAAATTCAAGATTACCTTTCATTCAGAAATAGACAAATACGTGCTTATTGGCATCTTAAGAATTGATGCGATATATCTTTTCATGGAGCAATTCGACCTGGAGGAAGAATGTCTCGACCTACTCATAAAAGATTATCAACGCTACAGGGATACCAAAAAGCAAAGAGGCCGGTATATTCCGAAAAATAAATCGTCAGTTAAACGTCCAAATTGTCCTGAGCCTCACATCGTCTGACTTTTCTATCTTTCATACACCATCATACACCATCATACACCATGACAGCAACAAAAAACGGTTACCCGAATCCCTTAATCTACAAAGTCGAATACGCTTTTGCGGAAGATGTAGAAACCATTATCAACGTGGAACTCTACCTGATTGAAATTGTCCTGAAATCCGGCAAATCAATGATCCCCATTTACGGCACCCCGGCCACCCTGAATTTCACTGAAAATCAGGAGACATCCCCTGCCGGTATCCTGCATAAACAAAAGCTTTCGCTTTATTATCCCGGCATCGACCTGGCATCACAACCGGCCCTGCTTGAACTGCAGCGCAAACCGGTTATCGCACTGATCTATTTCCAAAATGGCCTTATCAAAGTGATGGGTTCCATGGAGAATCCTGCCCTGGCTGCACCTGTATTTGATTCATCCTCTTCAACAGGCCACACCATTGCCATCACCTGCAGCTCGGACGAGATGGCTAAATTCCTTCATAAAACGTAATTTATACCTATAGTATAGTCCTTTCGCACCGGTATCGCACACCTTAATATTGCAGCTCATTCAAATGTTTAGCTGTGATAGACCGGATTTCTCAATTGTTGAATTCACGATGGCTGATAAATCAGGAGATAGCCATAAGCTATCTTCCTGCTTTATTCGCTTTCATGAATGGCCAAAAAATAGATTTTTCGGCTTCTGAAAGTCAAAGGCTAAAGCCTTATTTCCTTTCTGCCAAAGATGGATCCATAAACACATTAACGAAATACGATATTCAATCCGATCAGGTCCTATCCAATTCCGTTGCCGTAATCCCTATCCAATCCGAAATACTGGCCTGGCGCTCCATGGAGCTGGTCAGCCTTATTTCTTCCATCGAAGAAAATCCAAACATTATCGCGGTCGTATTCCTGGTCAACTCCCCAGGTGGTATGGTATTTTATACCGATATCGCCTCTGCCTGTATTGCATCCATGACAAAACCCAATGTAGCTTTTGTCATGAACATGGCTGCCAGTGCTGCCATGTGGATGATCTCCGGCTGCAACCGCATCATTGCCAGTTCACCCATGGACCGTTTCGGTTCCATCGGTGCCATGGCAAGCATACTGGATTATGCCAAATTCCTGAAAGAGAAATTAGGCATCGACATGTTTGAAATTTATGCCGATAAGTCTATCGCCAAAAATATCAACATCCGCAATCTCCTTAATGGTGATTTAACCATGGAGGAAAGAACTCTCGCTATCCGCGAGGACCTGAACTTCGTAAACGAATTCTTTCATTCCGCTATTCAAAAGAACCTGGGTATCAGCCCGGACTCAGAAGTTTTCACAGGCCAGATTTACAATGCTGAAACGGCCATTCAGCTTGGGCTTGCCCATGAGATAAACTCCTTTGAATATGCCGTCAACCTTGCTTATTCATCAGGGCTTAAACATTCCATCCATTCCTTCATTCACTCTAATTCTTAAACCATGCGAAAGATGTGGGCCACTGTTCTGGCCTTATTAAGCGTAACTGCCTTTTCCGAAGTCGATGGGAAAAAGGCACTCACTCCCGAACAGAAAAATTCGCTCACAGAAACGTTCGGTGAGCTCTTCGTTACAAAACTGGAAGCCTCGTTCGCGACCAATACGGATGAAGCCCTCGACAATGGCGCTGCTGCCATCGCTGCCCTGGAAGCGAAACTGCGTTCCGCAGAGGCCAGCAATACCTCCCTGGCTGCTGAAAAGCTGGCACTGGAAACCGAAAAGGCAGCATTTACAAAAACCATCGCTGATCAAAAATCAGCTATTGGTATTTTGTCGTCACAGCCGGAAGCGGATATCCCTGCCGTTGTCGCTGCTATCGCTGCTCCTGGTGCCTGGGATACCGCCAACGAAAAACACCTGGGCGGAGTAGTAGCCGGTCACATGGCAATCGATCAGGCGCATCCGTACAACAAACGGGCGTATGCCGCCCTGATGCTGGCGCAGTATGGCATTGAAATGCCTACTCCCAAAGCGGCTGCCCTCGATTACGAATCCCTCAAAACCGATTTGGGCGATTACTACCGTATCCGCAAACAGGACCGCATTCAGTCGTTCCTTCAATCCCTGCCGAGTGTGGAGAAAATCTTCCCTCTCGAATCCGGATATCAGGATCGCGCTGTGCTGGTGAACATGTTCCTGCTGGGCGACTTCTCACAGGCCGACGGGACTTCCGGAACATTTGATAACCTGGTGAAGGGCGGATACAAATTCGAACCCGAAGAACTTCGGATGTTCGATGTCATGTTTGTAACCAAATTCAATGACTTGAAAAAGCTGGAGAAATCATGGATCGGGTATCTGAACCGCGAAGGTTCATCCACCATGAAATGGTCTTTCATTGAATACATCATGGTAGAGACGACGCGCAAACTGCAAAACGAACGCGAGCTGCGCCGTATCTCCGGTATCCGGATCAACCCGACACTGAACGTGGCCGGTACTTCCCTGGGCGCAGCCGATGGCCTTCGTCAGTTTATCAAAAACCAGATCAACCTTTTCAAAATTCGTCCGTTCGCCCTGGGCGATTGGGCCGAATCAAGCATCAGCGATTACATCCGCCGGGGAACGGCTATGATCCCGGAAGTCATTCGTGACAGCGGCAATGTGGTACTTTACACCAGTACCACTGCCGTTACCGCCTACCACAAAAACAATGAGCTGCTGTATGGAACGAATCAGGACTACAAAGCGGACATCATGTATGTAAAGGAATACCCGAATGTAACTATCGTTCCGGTGCCAAACTATGGGGAATCGAAACGGATGATCTGGACCTTGAAGAACAACATTACCCTGTTTGAAGATCAGCCAGGGGAAATGTCCCAATTCAGTTTTGAACAGCAGGACTGGACTTTAAAGGTTTGGTCAAACTGGAAAGAATCAGTCTGGGCTTTCTATGTCGGAAAGAAATGGACTTCCCTGGCTGAAATCCCGACCGATTATTCGACCCAACTGATCTACTGCAACGATGTGGATTATCCTGTCGATTACTACATTACCATGGATGATAAGGATACTTCACCCTCCGTTTCACGGCATACTTCGCTTGTTTCACAAGCCAATTCCCTTCCCACGGCCATCACCACCATAGATGATGCTGTTGTCGGGAAAGAAATCAGGCTCAAATGCGGAAGCCTCACCAATGCGCCCACTATCGCAGTCGCCGGTGACTTTTCCCTGCTTACCGCTCCCTGGGCACCAGTAGTGGATGATGTTCTGGTTTTGAAAAAACGTTCCGATGGCAAATTCATCGAGCTTGCCCGATTGAATGTAACCAGTTCCCTGTCTGCTTTTGTGAATGACGACGTAACGCCGTCGGTTTTGGGTAGCGATACATTCGTAACCGGTGCCAACACCGTTGCCACCGCCATCACCATGCTGGATGATTCCATTGCACTGAAACTGTACACCCTTTACGGGGCAGGAACAACCTATGCCAGCACCATTGCCAACGCAGGGAATTTTGTACTTACTGCTGCCATGACCTTATCTCTCGGGCATAGCATCGTGCTGCAAAAATCAGCCGTCAACGGCAAATTCTACGAAATCAGCCGTACCTAGTAACCCCGATCAGGCTGCCGGATTATCCGGCAGTTCTGATCTGCTTTAATTTTTAAACAAAAAAAAACTGACATGGCATATACGAAGGTAGATGTAGTTAAGCCGGGCTCCAACTTAGGGGTAGGCGGCAATAAAAAAGCGGAGATCGTCATCTTTGATATGGATGACGTTCTGACCTTTCCGGGCAGGGATGCCAACGGAGTAGTCACCGCAGGAAATATCGTATTCAAGCCTGGGGCTTACATGATCAAAGTGTACGCAACACAGAATACCATCGAGGCCGGACACAAAGGAGAAGGCGACACCGACAAAAAAGGGTATATCCAGAATGTAAAGTTCGAGCACCCCGGCGATACCGTTGCCATCCTTGAATTTGATGCCAACTGGATTAACCGCAATGTTGGAATTTTGATTCAGCGTTGTGCGGATACCCGCAAAACGTTATTTGGAACGCCTTGCGCTCCCATGCAAATGGTAACAGAGCATAAGGACACCAAAGACACCAATACCACAGAATTTACTTTCGCCAGTGCCCAGAAAGGCCCTATCGAAAGCGATTACCAGGGCACCATGGCTCTTTCGGTTGTGACCGGAACGGTTGCCGCTGCTGCCGTTGCCGTGGATGTAACCAACGGCCCCGGTCAGTATCAGTTAACAACCGGCGTGGCTAATGCTGCCGTGATCGCATCGATCACAAACGCAGTGGATGGGAACACCTATACCCTGCTGGGATCAGGAGGCGCATGGCCGTCAACCGTTCCTCCCGGAACGTTATTCCTGCTGGCAAGCGGAGCTACCTGGACTGCTATCGCAGGGGCAACACTTACCCTGAAAGCGTTCAAGGATACCGGGGCCACCTTCAAATTCCTTGAAGTATCACGCTCCTAATTCTACGCACTTTCCCTTTCCTCTCTCTCTGAAACCCTGCCGAAAGCAGGGTTTCCGCTTTTCTGCATGTCCTTTCGCAGTTGCCATTGCAAATGCACTTTTGCTGCCTAAAACAATTTCTCATGAAAGATATTATCATCAGCTACCTGACCTCTGACCGGTCATTTGATGAAGGGCTTCGGCTTTACATGATCATCGGCAATTCGATGGCATTGAAAAATTCCCTGAATCGCCAGGGCTATTCAGAATATAACCATAGCGTCCTGCTGGAAGAGTTCCGCAAACTGGCAGGTATCGCCCAGGTGGATTTTGAAGATATGATCTCCAAAAGGCAAGCTGATGCTCCAGCCTTTGACGCTGTCGCTGCAACAACACCAGAAGATAATACGCCGGTTACCGAGGAAGAAAAGCAGGTCTTCCTTGCGGAAATCCCTGAAAACATACGGAAATCCATTCGCTTACGCGATGATTTCCCCTTCCTTGCTTTGCCTGGCTGCCCTGACGAGTTTAAAATCCTCGTCCATGACATGCTTACGGATTATTCCATGTACGTTGAAGCGCACAAACGATTGTTCGCTGCCACCTCCGATGAAGAACTGCTCGATGCGGCTTCCGGAGTAGTGGAGAACTACCTCGAAAACCGGGAGATATGGGACGAATTAAACTACTTCGCTGAATTCGGAAAGATTTTGGGCATCCATCCCATATTCAGCACGACCGAAAGAATGCTTGAAATCCGCAATATGTCAACCGCCGAATTGGTGAAACTGAACAAAGCTCTGCTGAATAACATCGCCAGGACAAAGAAATTAGTCCTGGATGATCCGGAACACACCAATACGCAGGATCGGAAACAAAAGCTGGCGAAATGGGATGTTGAATTATTCA
>CAIPFN010000070.1 GCA_903864265.1 uncultured Bacteroidales bacterium
AAATTTTCTTAGCAGGGACCGGCATTAGAAAAATATGTTAGCGGTTCTTGGACGGAGGTATGTGCGGTAGGCATGTGCGTAGCAATACACAGCAACGACAAATGCCTGGACTTGTGCCATCTTTCATGCCTTGTATTGCGAGGAAATACCTCCGTCATAGAAACGCAACATATTTTTATAAAGCCTTGATCTTTTCTTTGTTACTTTCTTTTACATCAAGGTAAAAGAAAGTAAGAAATAATGAAATTCATCCTGACATACAATCATGGAAAAATCTTGAACTATATTATTCACTCCCCAACTTTTGATACTGACCCGAAATCATTGATGTTACAGCTTAGCCGGCCGGAGTTGGAGCCCCTTGGTTCAGGCTCTAAATTGGGGAATTTTCTTACCTTAATCACGCCCTTTCCGGTTTGTTGCAAGCAGGCTAAAACCGGGCTGTTTCATCCCCCGGCGCCGGCAATCGATTGTTTTGCTAACTTTGCGGCCTAAAACGGATTTTATGAGCTTTGTCGACGAACTGCGCTGGCGCGGGATGATACACGATGTAATGCCCGGCACCGCTGAGCAGCTTGAAAAAGAAATGACCACGGCCTATGTGGGTATCGACCCTACAGCCGACTCGCTTCATATTGGCCACCTGGTTTCGATTATGATGCTGAAGCACCTTCAGCTGGCGGGGCATAAACCCCTGGCCCTGATTGGAGGAGCTACCGGCATGATTGGCGACCCATCAGGAAAAAGCGAGGAGCGTAACCTGCTGAGTGAAGAATTACTGCGCCATAATCAGGAATGCATCAGGGAGCAATTGCTGAAATTTCTTGACTTTGATGAGTCAAAACCTAACCACGCCGAGATTGTCAACAACTACGACTGGATGAAGGAATTTTCATTCCTGGCTTTCCTGCGCGAGGTTGGCAAGCATTTAACCGTTAACTACATGATGTCGAAGGACTCGGTGCAGAAACGCCTCGAAACCGGTATTTCATTTACGGAGTTTACCTACCAGCTGGTGCAGGGTTACGATTTTCTTCATCTGTACAACCATAAAAACTGCAAACTGCAGATGGGCGGCAGCGACCAGTGGGGAAACATCACCACCGGCACCGAACTCATACGTCGCAAAACGGCCGGCGAAGCCTTTGCCCTGACCTGTCCGCTGATCACCAAGGCCGATGGGGGCAAATTTGGCAAAACCGAAAAAGGCAATATCTGGCTCGATCCCGAAAAGACGTCGCCTTACGCCTTCTTCCAGTTCTGGCTCAACTGCAGCGATGAGGACTCGAAGAAATACATCCGTATTTTCACCCTTTTCTCCCGCCAGGAAATCGAAGCGCTTGAACTGGAACATGAACAGGCACCTCACCTCCGCGCCTTACAGAAAGCCCTCGCCCGTGACCTTACCCTCCGGGTTCATGGGCAGGCCGAATACGACCAGGCTGTGCAGGCTTCCGAAATACTTTTCGGGAAAGGAACTACCGAAACCCTGCGCCAACTCGACGAAAAGACGCTGCTTGGCGTTTTTGAAGGCGTTCCGCAAAGCGAGATCAGCCGCACGGAGCTGGAAGCCGGTATCAGTATGGTCGATTTCCTATCGGAGAAAACAGGCATCTTCCCTTCCAAAGGCGAAGCCCGACGCATGCTGAAGGACGGAGGAGTACAGGTGAACAAGGAAAAAGCCCTCGAAGAAACAACAGTTACCCCGGCCTTCCTTCTTAACAACAGCTATATCCTTGCCCAGAAAGGCAAGAAAAATTATTTCCTGGTAAAGGCGGTATAAACCTGTTATTACGCCTGCCCCTGCTATAAAATCACCCTAACCGGCTTGCATATGATCCGATATTTACTGGCTTTGTCCCTAATCCTTGCCGCTTTTATTTCGGTCCATTCGCAGGAAGTCAATAATCCGGGGCAGGGAGCAGGGACTATACAACCCCAGGCTACGCCTTACCTGGATTCGCGTCCCTGGACCCGTTGGTGGTGGTTTGCCGCTGAAATCGACAAGGCCTCGGTGGCCGATAATTTATGCTGGCTCAAGGACAACGGTTTCGGCGGGGTTGAAATAGCCTGGGTGTACCCGCTCAACAGGATGAAAAAGGATACTATCCACTACACTCCCCGACAGCCTTGGCTGAGCCCCGAATGGACAGCTATGGTGGTGTATGCCAAACACTGCGCCGATAGCCTGGGAATGGGTTGTGACTTTACTTTTGGATCGCTATGGCCCTTCGGTGACACCCGGGTTCCTTTCAACGAAGCAACCATGAACCTGGTGGATAAGACCTGGCGGCAGGAAATTGCCGCATCCTGGGAATATCCCCTCAAAGGGTATGTGATCGACCATTTGAACCGGAAAGCATTTTATAATTATGCCGAACGCACCGGCAATGCCCTGAAACCGGCCCTGAAGGGATCTTCCTCTTCCTTATTCTGCGATTCCTGGGAAGTTGAAGCCCGCTACCTGACCACTCCCGGTTTTACTGACGAATTTCTCAGGCGCTATGGCTATTCCTTAGCGGCTTATACCGACAGCCTGTATTCCCGTTCCGAACCCTATACGGGGGTAAGGTATGACTATATGAAACTCCTTTCGGAATACGTTATCGAAGAGTTTTACAAGCCTTTCACTCAAAAATGCCATGAGCTGGGCGCATCTTCGCGTGTACAGTGCGCGGGCGCTCCCTGCGATATCATTTCGTCGTATGCCTCGGTGGATGTTCCCGAAAGCGAAGCCTTGCTGTATGAACCCGCTTATGCAAATCTCGTGGCTTCGGCCGCATCCCTGTCGGGCAAAAAAGTGGTGAGCTGCGAAACCTTCACCTGCCTGTACGGCTGGCCCCGCGATCATCACTCGGAGGAACAGACGGCCGATCTGAAACTTGTGGCCGATGCAGTGCTGGCCAACGGCGTGAACCAGGTCTTCTGGCATGGCAAACCCTATAACCCGGCCGGGCAGGATACCGTGAAATTCTATGCCTCGGTGCACCTGGGCAAATCCGGTTCCCTGGCTCCGGAGCTCCCGGCATTCAACAGCTACCTGCAAACAGTATCATCCTATATGAAAAAAGGCGTCAACTTTTCGGAGCTTGCCGTGTATTTACCCCTGGAAGATAGCTGGGTGGCGGGAGAACTGCCCCGCGAAAAGCAGCTTATCTGGTCGTGGGGCGCCTATGAGTTGCGAAATGCGTATTTCCCTAAGGAACTTAAGGCCTACCGACCGATGTGGATCAACCGGGAGTTCCTTCAAAAAGCAGAATACAAAAACGCCTGCCTCCAGGTTGGGGACCTATCGTTCAAAGCTTTATACATGGATGTTAAATACCTGGATGCACAGGCGCTGCAACGTATCACCGAACTGGCGCAGCAGGGACTTGCCATTTGCATAACACAATCACCCTCGGAGCCCGGTTTTGTGAAATCGAACGAAAAATACGCGCTGCTGCTTAAAAAGCTGATGAGTTTTCCTAACGTTAAAACATCCTGGGATAAAATGCAGGACATCAAACCTTTCATCAGCGGAACCCAGACTTTTGACTATTGGTGCAGGACCGACAGAGGCGAACTCTATCTTTTCTTTGCGAATCCCAAATCCAAAGACCTGAAATTCCCGCTCGAATATGGTCAGTCGCTCAACGATTCAACTGAAACCCATTCCATAGAAATTAATTTCCGAGGTAAAAGATTTCCGGTAGAACTGAAGTTCCAACCCTACCAGTCGCTCTTGCTTAAAATCGATCAGCAGGGCCGGGTTTCGGAAATTAACATCAGATATGTTCCTAAAACACCGGTTTTCAGGCCCAGGGTCCGGAACGGGAAAGAGAAATGGGAAATTTAAAGCCTGACAATCCGGCTGCGGGGTCCCAAGCCCGAAAGTAAATGACTCCAGCCACAGCGGCACATCCTCATCCCGGGCTCAACAAATTTATCAACATCTCCTTCGGAAAAACGTCAAATTGACTTACATTTGTAGAACAAACAAAATAGCAAACTACAATCCAACCATTATGGCACGAGGTGTAAACAAAGTAATCCTGGTAGGAAACCTGGGAAAAGATCCGGAAGTCCAGACCTTCGACACGTATAAAAAAGCTGCCTTCTCGCTGGCAACAACCGAATTTTCGCGCGACAAGGAAGGCAATGACGTTCAGCATACCGAATGGCATAACATCGTGATGTGGCGGGGCCTGGCCGAAATTGCCGAACAATTCCTCCGTAAGGGCAGCCAGGTGTATATCGAAGGTAAAATCCGCACCCGCTCCTTCGACTCCAAGGACGGACAGAAAAAATACATCACTGAAATCCAGGCCGACAACCTCGTTTTACTTGGCGGACGCAAAGAAGGAGGCCCCGAAAATAACAACCAGCCTCAAAGCAACAGTACCTACACGCATCCGGCACAGGTAATTGTGCCACCCATTACGGAACCTTCGCCCCAGCAAAATGACCATGAGGATCTGCCCTTTTAAGTAAACGTATAAGCCAGGCTGAACGGGTGAAGCGGTTTCATCCGTTTGGCTTTCGGTTTTCATTATCTTTGCATCTTAAAATCAATTACTTTATACCGTGGCCGACCCACTTCCTGAAGCGTTAAACGCTTTCGTTTTATTAAATTTCACTTCCACGGACCTGGCTTCTTCGGCCGGCATCATTGCCGGGTTGATCACCATTTTTTTTCTCTTGCTTTGTTCGGCTGCCGCTTCCGCATCGGAAACAGCCTATTTTTCTCTTACACCCTCCCAGCTGAATGAGATACGCTCGTCGAAAACCGCCGCTAACCGACGTATCGTTCATTTACTCGAGAACTCCAAACTGCTGCTGGCTACCATACTGATAACTAATAACCTGGTAAACGTTGGAATTGTCATCAGCTCCACTTTCCTGGTCAACCGAACCCTCGACTTCTCCTCCAATCCCTTGCTGGGCTTTCTTTTCCAGGTTGTCATCATCACCTCCATACTGCTGTTGCTGGGCGAAATTATGCCTAAGGTATTAGCTACGCGCAAATCGGTTAAGATTGCCACTATGCTTTCCATCCCCCTCACCATACTGCAGCAACTGCTGTATCCCTTCAGCCGCCTGCTGGTGAACTCCACCCGCTTTATCGATAAACGCCAGGCCCACCGCAATCACAACATCACCCTCGACGACATTTCGAATGCCATTGACATTACCGCCGATGGGAAAATTGATGAGGATGACCGCAAGATCATGAAAAGCATTACCCGTTTCGGCGACATCAACGCCCGCGAAATCATGACTCCCCGTGTCGATCTTACCACCATCGAAAACTCCCTGCCTTTCGACATGGTTCAAAAAATAATCATCGATTCGGGCTACTCGCGCATTCCGGTTTATGACGATACCCCCGATACCATTACAGGGATACTGTATATCAAGGACCTGCTGCCCTACCTGTCGGAGGACAACACCTTCGACTGGGAAGCGTTGGTGAGACCCCCCTTTTTCATACCCGAAAATAAACCTATCAACGACCTGATGCAGGAATTCCAGGAGAAGAAAATACATATGGCGGTGGTGGTGGATGAATACGGCGGCACCTCAGGCATCATCACTCTGGAAGATATTATCGAAGAAATTGTGGGGGAAATAAACGATGAATTTGATGTAGAGGCTGATAACAGCTTCTATTCCCGCATCGACGACCAGAATTATATTTTCGAAGGCAAAACTACCATCAACGACATGTGCCGCGTGCTGGGCATCGACGATCGTATTTTCGATGAGGCCAAGGGGGAAAGCGAATCCCTGGCCGGGCTTATTCTCGAACTCGCCGGGAAAATGCCGGCCATGGGGGAAACGTTTTCCCTGGGGGAATTTATCTTCCGTGTAGAAGCTGCGGATAAACGAAGAATCAAAAAAGTAAAAATAACTACCCCCCTCCTGCCCGAAACCCCCTGAAATCATTTTCCGCAAGAGAATACAACCCTTTTCATTTTCTGATTTCATTACCCATAATGCCATGGCTGCCCTGCAATAAAGCGCAGGACGCTTCGTTTTAAGCCTGATATAATCTACCCGGAATGCCTTCTCTCAAAACACCGGATTTGTTTTCGAAACAGTCCAAAATTAAAGGTCTGACAGTACCCCTGCTTCTTTTCGCAATGGGTATCACCATCTTCTTTTCCTCCTGCAGCAACGATTATACCCCCAAACCGCGGGGCTATTTCCGCATAGCGCTCCCCGAAAAGAAATATATCCTTCTCGATTCCATTTATCCGTACACATTCGAATACCCGGCCTATGCCAGAATCACCAATGATCCGCTGTCGCCGGGCGAAAAAAACTGGATCAATATCGAGATGCCTGTATTTCATGGGCGTATCCATATCAGCTATAAGCCTTTAACCGATAAAAACAGCCTTATCCGGTACACCGAAGATACCCGTACCCTCGCCCTGAAACATATGGCAAAAGCCAGCGGCATCCGGAATATTGTCATTAACGACCCAAAACGCAAAGTGTATGGACTGGTGTACGAAATCAACGGCATGGGCGCAGCCTCGCCATACCAGTTTTACCTTACCGACAGCACCCGGCATTGGCTGCGTGGATCTCTTTATTTTGACGTGATTCCCAATAATGATTCCCTTGCGCCGGTAATTGACTGCGTTAAAACGGACATTCAGCACCTGTTCGAAACCCTGAACTGGAAATAGGCTGAACCCGGGCTGGCAACTGTGAGGTTAAGGATGAAGTTGAGGTTCAGGGAAAGGCCGTATTTGGGTTTTTCCGGTTGATTTCCACTCATTTCACTCCTTAGTGTTTTAAATATCCAACCCCCTATTCTCTTTTTTTGCTGTAACACATGGCTTAAGTATTCAACCCGGTTTATCCTTCCCGGGATTTATTTTCCATATCCGTCGACATCTTTCCCGCGCATCCTGAATTCCTTATCCCGAAGTTATTTGTTTTGAGTACTTTTGGAACTGCACAAACCCGGATTTCCCGATGAAAAAACCCATACTCCTCATTTTACTGTGTTGTTTCGCCCTGCTGCTTTCTGCCCAGCAACCTACCTATTCGAGGGTAAAAATATATACGGATGCCAAAACCTCCGCCCAACTTTTCGCTACAGGCATCGAAATAAACCAGTGCGATCCGGGTAATCACTGGTATATAGCCGAAATTACCCGGAAAGAAATCGAAAGGGTTTCCGCCGCCGGCTTCCGGTACGAAATCCTGATCCCTGACCTGGTGAAATACTATGCCGGACGAAGCCCCGAAAAAACAGTGAATGCTCTGAACCAGCAGGCGCTGAACCAGGAATGGCCCCAGCCCCTGCATTTTTCACTGGGTTCGTGCGGCGGATTCAGTACCGTTGAGGAGATGAACGCCCAACTCGATCTGATGCATACGCTTTATCCTTCGCTGGTTTCGGCCAAACATGCCCTGAGCGATACGATCACGACGATTGAAGGGCGTAATGTGTATTATGTGCGCATCAGCGATAATCCGGAGGTAAACGAAGCCGAACCCGAAGTGTTGTATACCGGCATGCACCATGCCCGCGAACCCATCGGCATGCAACACCTGCTGTATTACATGTGGTACCTGCTCGAAAATTATAGCAGCGATCCTTCTGTCAAACAACTGGTTGATAATACCCAGATGTACTTTGTGCCGGTATTTAACGTGGATGGATATACCTACAACATCACCACTTATCCGGCCGGCGGGGGACTCTGGCGGAAAAACCGCCGCAACAACGGAGCCGGCAGTTTTGGGGTGGATGTCAACCGCAACTACGGATATAAATGGGGATACGACGACTCTGGATCGTCACCCGACCCTGAATCGGAAATCTACCGGGGTACTGCCGCCTTTTCGGAACCCGAAACCCGTATGATGAAACATTTTTGCGAAAGCCATAATTTCCTCATCGCCCTGAATTATCATTCCTATGCCAACCTGTTCCTGTATGCCTGGGGCTGGTCGCCATTTACAACCCCGGATAACGCGGTTTTTGATGCGTACGGCAAACAGATGACCCGCGAGAATAACTACACCTACGGACCGGGTTGCACCACCATATACCCCACCAACGGGGGTTCCGACGACTGGATGTACGGGGAGCAAACCTCCAAGCCCGCCATACTCTCCTATACACCCGAAGTAGGCGGCGGAACCGATGGTTTCTGGCCTGTTCAGGACCGCATCATCCCTTTATGCCAGGAAAATATGTTCGCCAGCATTACCGCCGCCCGGCTGGTGGGGAATTATGGAACCCTTACTGATAAAAGCCCTTTGTTCCTCTGGACACAAAACGGCTACCTGCCTTTTGATGTGAAACGCCTTGGCATGCAGAATGGCAGTTTTACCGTTTCGGTTATTCCTTTAGGCAATGCGTTTGCCACTGTAGGCGATCCCAGGGTGATACAGGGACTTGCCCGCCTCGAAAACCATACCGACTCCATCAGCTATCAGCTGAACAATAGCCTGCATGTAGGCGACACCATACGTTATGTTTTGAAAATCGACAACGGATACTTCAGTTCGCAGGATACGGTATTACGCATATTTGGCTATCCCTACACTTTACTCAACGATGACCTTTCGGACAATTCCACCTGGACCGGCAGCTGGGGCCTTACCGCTTCGCAGTATTTCTCACCTGCATCCTGTATGACCGATTCGCCCGACGGCTTTTATTCGGCTAATGCCAACAATATTATCACGCTCAATGCTGAAACCGATCTTCCGGGTACCCTGTTAGTTGTGCTACAGTTCAGGGCAAAATGGGCGCTTGAAAAAGATTATGATTACGTTCAGATCAGCATTTCCGATGACAACGGTGCAAGCTGGACACCCCTAAAGGGAAAATATACCCATCCCGGAACAATCTACCAGGCTTACGGGCAGCCGGTTTACGACGGGAAACAGGATGGATGGGTTCGTGAAACCATTTCGCTGAATGAGTACATGGGTAAAAAAGTAAAATTCCGCTTCCGCCTCAAAGCCGACCAGGGCACGGAGATGGACGGGTTTTATTTTGATGATTTCAACATCAGTATGCTTCTCGATCCAACCTTTGCCGGCGATAATAACTCAACCGCACCCGCTCTTGGCATACCTTATCCTAATCCTGCATCCAACCGTTTCGAGGTAAGTTATAAACTCTCTGCGGCTCTGTCAAAAGCCGAACTCATACTCAATACTCCGGCAGGTGCTGTGGTGTCGCGTACCAGGCTTATCCAGCCCACGGGTATAGCTGCGATGGATATCAGCCACCTTGCCCCTGGCATGTACTTTCTGAGCCTGGCATCAGCCCCATTCCCTCCGGCAGTACGAAAGTTGCTTGTTAAATAACCGCCTGTACCCGTTGACCTGCCTGTTGTAACCCTGCCGTTACTGCCTTGAATTACGTTTCTGCGTTTAAAGAGCATGTAAATACCAGGATAAAACGTACTTTTGCACCACATTATCAATACTTACGATACCGTGGAACAAGGCAAAGTATATCCTCTTTTCGAAAAACTGGTTAGCCGCGAAGTCAAGGAAGAGAAACTCGGACAGCATGCAAAGGTGATCTGGTTTACGGGTCTTCCCTGCTCGGGCAAAACGACGCTTGCGCTCGCTCTCGAAAAAGAGCTTTTTTCCCGGGGCTTCCTATGCCAGGTTCTCGATGGCGACAATGTACGCTGCGGCATCAACAACAACCTTGGATTCAGCAATGCCGACCGTCTTGAAAATATCCGCCGTATCGCCGAAATCTCCAGGCTTTTTCTTTCGGCCGGGGTGATCACCATCAATGCATTTGTGAGTCCTACCAACGAAATCCGCGAACTGGCCCGGGGCATTATCGGCAGCGATGATTTTATCGAAATTTTCCTGAACCCTACCCTGGATGTCTGCGAGCACCGCGATGTTAAAGGAATGTACAAGAAGGCCAGGGCCGGGCAGATTGCCGATTTCACCGGCGTGAATGCCCCTTTCGAAACACCGGCACATCCCAGTCTTGAAATTCATACCGATACCGAAATTATCGAAATTTCCTTACAACAAATACTCAGCACCATACTGCCTGTCATTTCGCTTACAGCATAGCTGCCAGCAGAATAGTTTCAGCCCCGCCTTCCTGTAAAAAGGAAGCGGATAATACAGGATTCCGTTTCAACGGGTTTACTTTCCTCCCGGCTGAACTTTCGTCAGGTTAAAAGCCTTTATTATGTACCAAACCATCACATAAGCATGAGCAACTACAATCTTTCACACCTTGCCGAACTCGAAAGCGAATCCATATTTGTGATCCGTGAAGTGGCAGCACAGTTCGAACGCCCGGCCATATTGTTTTCGGGAGGCAAGGATAGCATTGTAATGACCTACCTGGCCCGCAAGGCATTCTGGCCGGCTAAAATTCCTTTCCCACTGCTGCATGTCGATACCGGGCACAATTTCCCCGAAACCATTGAATTCCGCGATGCCATGGTAAAGGACCTGGGTGTCAGCCTGATTGTTGGTTCCGTTCAGGAATCCATTGATACCGGCCGGGTGGTGGAAGAAAAAGGCTACAGCGCCAGCCGTAACCTGCTGCAAACCGTTACCCTGCTCGATACCATCGAAAAATATAAGTTCGACGCCTGCATGGGCGGCGGACGCCGTGACGAGGAAAAAGCCCGCGCCAAGGAACGTTTCTTCTCGCACCGCGATGAATTCGGACAATGGGACCCCAAAAACCAAAGGCCTGAACTCTGGAATATTTTCAACGGACGTAAACATATAGGCGAGCATTTCAGGGTTTTCCCCATCAGCAACTGGACCGAGATGGACGTATGGCAGTATATTCTGAAGGAAAACATCCCCATGCCCAGCATTTACTATACGCACAAGCGTGAAGCATTCCTGCGCGACGGCGTATGGCTGGCCTATGCCCCTTTTATGAAACTGAAACCCAACGAAAAAATTGAAACCCGCGTCGTACGCTGCCGCACCATAGGGGATGTTTCCTGCACCGGGCTGAATCTTTCAACAGCCAATTCGTTGGAGGAAATCATTGACGAAATTGCCGCCACCCGCGTAACCGAACGCGGCAGCCGTGCCGATGATATGCGCAGCGAAGCCGCCATGGAGGACAGGAAGAAGGAAGGGTATTTTTAGAGGGACCAGTGGACGGGGAGACAGAGAGAAGGGGAGACAAGGAGAAACGGCGACGGGGAGATGGGGGGACAAGGTGAAGGGGAGAAGGGCGATAAGGCACGGAATGATACTATTTTAGTAATGATGCGATTCATAGCGGCTTTTTTAAGAGTCAAGAAGAGTCAGATACCATAAAAAAGTAAAATAATGACTGAATTTTCATCCAAGGGATACCTTAATATGGAACTGCTGCGGTTTACTACCGCCGGCAGTGTCGACGATGGCAAGAGTACGCTGATCGGAAGGCTTTTATACGACAGCAAATCAATTTTTGAAGACCAGCTTGAAGCCGTAAAACGCGCAAGCATCCAAAGGGGCAACGAGCATATTAACCTCGCCCTGGTTACCGACGGGCTGCGTGCCGAACGCGAACAAGGCATTACCATCGACGTGGCCTACCGCTATTTTGCCACCCCTAAGCGCAAGTTTATCATTGCCGATACCCCCGGCCATATTCAATACACCCGCAATATGGTTACCGGCGCTTCCACCGCCAATGCAGCACTTATCCTCATCGATGCCCGCAACGGGGTTACCGAGCAAACCTACCGGCATACCTATATCGCCACCCTGCTGCAGATCCCTCATATCATTATCTGTATCAACAAGATGGACCTGGTAGGCTACAGCCAGGAAGTGTACGAAGAAATTCATGACAAGTTTATCGCCTTTGCACTCAAACTCCATGTAAAAGATTTCCGCTTCGTTCCTATCAGTGCGCTGCATGGCGACAATGTGGTGGAACCTTCGGTGAATATGAACTGGTACGATAACGGTACCCTGCTCCAGGTGCTCGAAACCCTGCCTATCGATCACGATTACAACCTCACCGACGCCCGTTTCCCGGTGCAATATGTTATCAGGCCTATCTCCGACGAATACCACGACTACCGTGGCTATGCCGGCCGCGTGGACGGGGGGATTTTCAATGCCGGCGACAAGGTAATGATACTTCCGGGCGGCTTTCACTCCACCATTAAAACCATTGAACTGCAGGACAAACAGCTGCAGCAGGCCTTCCCTCCCATGTCGGTGACCATGACTTTGACCGATGATATCGACATCAGCCGCGGCGATATGATTGTGAAAGAAGATAACCGCCCACAGCTGAGCCAGGATATCACCATGATGATTTGCTGGATGAGCACCCGCCCTTTGCAGATCAACGGTAAATATGCCCTGAAACATACCACCCGCGATGTGCGCTGCCTGGTAAAAGAAGTTCACTACAAGGTAAATGTGAATACCATCGCTGAAATTACGGATGATACCGATGTAAAAATGAACGATATAGCCCGCATCACTATTCGTACCACCAAACCCCTGCTTTTCGATTCGTACAGCCAGAACCGTATTACCGGCGCCGTTATTTTTATCGACGAAGGCACCAACGAAACCGTGGGTGTGGGGATGATTGAATAAGTTCAGGGATTAGCTAAACTGCATAATAAAGAAAGTCCGGCTGCGAATCGTATCGCAGCCGGACTTTCTTGTTTTTCGGCAGGTATTAGTACAGCAGCACTTTGCGGCTGAAGCTGCGCGTTGAAGTATAAACAGTAACCAGGTATATGCCTGTTTTAGCCTTCAGGTTGAATTGCACAGGTGTTCCCGAAACAAGGTCCCCCATGGCCAGGGTCCGGCCGATAATATCGGTAACCCTCACTTTTCCTGCAAACCCAGCTGTAGCCGTTTCCACTTTTATGATACCATCACTGACACTGACTGTAAAAGGATCCTCCCCCCTGGTTTCATGAATAGCTGTTGCATTTTTGAAATGCAGCACAAACCGCCCGGCTGCATCCTGTGGCGTAGCGGTAAAAGCATAAATTGGATTGTCGTTCAGTTTTTGCAAAGTGCTGGTCGTCTTGTCTTCGAGTGTAATGTAGGTTTCAGGTGCGAAAGTGCCCATCGTTTCGGCGGTAAGGGTAAAACTGCCTGCCGAGCCCGGATTGAAACTTACAGGTACAGCGCCTCCCTCCATAACCGAGGCCGGCAGGGTATTGATAGCCAGTGAAGTGTTATCGGCGGTAACCGAATACAGTTCCGTTGCTCCGGGGCTGTAACTGAAGAGTTTATACGCATCAAATTCCCCGTCGAAATTATCGGTAGCCTGATCGTAGAAACAAACTCGTGCATAGTCAGCACAATCGCTGCCTTCCACTTTCAGATCGAGGATATTGGTTTCAAGGGTTGCATTTTTATAGAAAACATCCTGCCCTGTATGAGTACGGGCAGAGTTTGGAATAGTAACAGTTGTTGTTCCGCTTACCTTGGCATGGACCATAAAGCCCTGCATAGGTGCAATGTATTGAGAGGCACCTCCCAGTCCTCCGCTAAAATACGTGTAGTATTTGTATCCCGGCGTAGCATTATCATAATAGTAAAGTGCAGCATCCATCCCATCACCTTTACTGATACCTGCCCAGTTGATAGACGATGGGAACGGGTTGCCGATAAGGTTCCAGCCACCAGAAGCATGAGTACATGTAATGGGAATTCCTCCGGTACTGGTATTCGGCGTTCCTACAAAGTTTTTAACAATGGGTCCCGGAGGAGGATAAGCAACCATATAGCCTTTGCCTGGTACAAAATTGTAGCTATCACCAAAATCCATGTTTTGTGAACTGTAGGTTGCGCCTCGGTAGTTAGTCCATTCATTAGCCACCTCGTTCCATTTGTAAAAATCGGTTATAAGGACACTGCTTAAATCAATAAACTCAGGCGCAATGGCCTGTGTTGAGCTTACCGGTGATGAAATAAAGTGAAATTTAAGGTCGGGAACCAAATCATAAGGTGTCAGATATCGCTCTATTTTTGCCGTTCCACCGCTGCTGATGGTCCCGTTATCAATAAACGAAGCGGTTCCTGTGGCATCCGATTTCAGCACAAGAACTCCGGTGCCAGTAGTGAGTGTAGTTGTTCCATTAACAGTGAGGCTTTTCCCTGCCGGAACCGTTGTGGAAACAGAACTACTTATAATCAAATTATTATACGTCAGCGGCATGCTTGTCCCAGTCATGGTTTGTGTTGTGCCATTAAATGTAATGGTACTTCCGACGGCTGTATAGGTGCCATTTTTAGTGAAGTCCCCACTTACTGTTATTGCCCCACTTACAGTTGAAGCGGTTCCTGCCAGTGTGAGGTTATAAAAGCCTGCCGGAGAACCATTTGGATTCGTAATTGTCTGACCAGACCCATAAAATACAATGGTGTTAGAGTTCGTAGCGGCATTTAAAGTACCCGTCATTGTAAGTGTACCTTCAATGCCCATAGTGCTACCTGTTTGCAATGTAAGTGTTGTACCTCCAGCTATGATAATATTGTTAAAATCGGTGCTGCCTGAAATGGTTGCAGAAGCGCCACCGGTAAAATCAACTGTACTGCTACCGCTATTGAATGTACCAGTGTTAACCCATGCACCGGCTCCGCCGGTAATGGTGAGCGTTGGGCTACCCGTGTTAGCATCAAAAACACCCCCCGTTCCTATATTCATGGAAACAAGTGTTGTAGATGTATTTGGCAATATAGGAGCATACGCAGCTGCGGGAATAATCACATTTGAAGTGGAAGTCGGCACCCCACCTTCCCAGTTGCCTGGCAGGTTCCAGTCAGTTGGCCCTGAAGGGCTTCCGCCAATCCATATTGAAGTGTTAGCTGTAATCCCATCACCCAATGTCCAGAGATGATCATCTTCAGTAGCTACTCCCAGAAATACAAGACCCACATTGCTGAAACCTACCCAGTTGTCGACGGTACTGTTATCAGAGCGTCCGTGATCGTGTGTGAGTCCGGCATAGGGGCCCGAAGCATGATGATCAAAAAGATCCAGATTTGCCTCAGTCGCACTATGCAGCTCACTAACCAGGTAATGTACATTAAATCGTAAACGTGTATCGGCTGTCCCGCCGGTTTGGGTAACGTCGTAATAGCGCCATATGCCTTTATTTGTACCCATCCATGTAGGCATAGCCGAAGTTAAATACACTTCAACTGATACGGTTGAAGGTAATGGTCCGACGGAAAAGTTCATAAGTGTAAACTGGTTGCCAAAAGTATAGTTTGTGCCTAAAACAAAAGAGTTTCGGGTAATATACCCGCTCACATCACCGGTGCCGGTGGTAGTGGCCGAAGGTCCCATAAAAAGTTGGTTTGGATCTGCCATACTTAAGCAACCTTGTGTTCCTGAATGATTAGGACTATCGAGGTTTAGAATAGCATTTACCGTTTGAGGGGCATTGGCAGTTACACCTTCTCCTGATGCGGTTTTATAGATGGTTAGATTATTAAATGTATTCGCACCGTTTATAGTTTGAGCTGATGAACCATCAAATGTTACCGTGCCGCTTCCGGCAGTGAACGTGCCGCCATTATTCGACCAGTTGCCTTTCAGATCAGTAGTTGCGCCTGCAGTAAAATTACCTGATGTAAGGGTAGCATTGCCATTTACGGTTAGGGTAGCCGGAGCGCTAAAATCCCCGCTGGTTTCGGTAAGATCATTCACCGCAAGTGAAGTTGTGCTTCCACCAACACTTAAAGCAGTGGAGCCTTTATCAATTTCGATATTATGAAACGACTGGCTACCGGCAGTTCCGTTAATTGATTGTGCCAAGCTGGTATTGTTAAAGTTGATGGTGCTGGTGCCGGGGGTAAAAGTTGCGCCGTTGTTGGTCCAGTTACCCGAAACGGAATGCGTGAAAGTAGAAGGAGCAAACGTTGTTCCGGAGCCTAAGGTCACATTCCCGGCAAAGGTTAAGGCATTTCCAGCTGTAGCTGTTGCAGTTCCAGCCATTTCGAAATCCCCGTATATCGTCATTGCTGTACCGGGCATAGTTTTGGCACCGCTTCCGCTAAGTATGAGATTGTGATACCCGCTCGTAGACCCGTTTGGATTCACAACAGTTTGACCTGATGTTCCGTTATATTCAATAGTATTGTGATTGCCGGCTGCATTTAAAACGCCGTTGAGTGTTAAAGCACCTGCAATACGCATTGTATTGTTAGTACCTAAAGACAATGAGGCTCCGGTTCCAACTTCAACATTATAGAAATTGGTAGGATCCGACATGGTAGCCCCTGCAGTGATAAACTTCACAGTGCTGGTGCCACAAACAAAACCGGTTACTCCGGCCAGGTTTTCCCATGCCCCGGTAGTGCCATCGAGTGAAAGTGTTCCTGTTCCGCCATCTAATTCACCATTTGGATTTATAGTTATGGAACCGATAGTTGTATTTGCTGGCAAGGTAGGATGATGATGGTTGATTCCTGTTACTTCAGGAATAATCACATGATTACCTGGCCCTGGCACAACACCTCCCACCCAGTTATCTTTGTTTGTCCAATCGGAATCTGTATAACCTGACCAAACAAAATCTATTGTGTTCGTGGCGCCCAGTGTCATGTATTTTGTTCCGAAATCACTTGCAGGTGCAATATAGTTAAGTGCCAGATTTGCCACGCCTACCCAGTGGTCGGTAGCACTTCCGTTGGAATGGCCTTTATCATCACTCTCAAATGGTGATACAACATCATGATCCCATAAGTCTAAAACCGGAGTTCCCGAAACTTCCCCAGGAAGATAATGAAGGTTCAGTGTAGAAATAGTTGTACCGTCACCACCCGATTTACAAAAATCGTAATACCTGTTTATACTATTTATTGTTGGTGCAGTACTTTTAAGTACAAGAGGAGTGGTTGTAAGAACTATCTTGGCGCTTACCGAGGCAGGCAAAGTACCCGTGGTTAGTGTAAGTGTCGTAAACTGGTTTCCAAAAGTATAGGGCGTATTTAATGCAAAGGAAGTACGTTTAACGATACCGCTAACATCTCCGGTTCCCCCGGTTGTGGCTCCGTCTCCCATATTCAATGTATGGCTGCCCATTTCCAAACAACCATGCGTCGTTGAAGCGTTAGTGCTGTTCAGATTCAATATGCCATCCACTGTAATATCGGCATCGGCAGTTTTGGAGTGCGTGCCTGAACTACTATAGATGGTCAGATTGCTATAGTGGATACCTTTTACAGTCTGGTCAGCATCGGCATCATATTCCACTGTTGTACCGGCCGAAATATTGCATGTTGTAAATCCGGGTAATGACGGATAGTTAACTTTGTAGGTTCCTGAAGTCAGATTGAGTGTTCCGGTAGCTGTAAGATGATGACCGCCATCGTCGAAAGATGAGCCGGATGCTTCATCACCGATTGTCAGAGGATTTGCCCCTAAATCACAATCTTTAATAAGCGCAACTCCATGTGTATTGTTGATCTTCACTCCGCCGCTTCCGGCAAATGTGGTTAGAAGTTCATCCCCTGTGGGTTGAACGGCACTTCCTTTGTATTGCAGTTTGGCCGAAGCGCTATATGTCACTAATCCGACAGTTACTTTGGCTGTCGCAGTTCCTTCCATCGAAAGGGTCCCATTTACAGTTGGGGAGGTTGCAAATGTTTTTGCTCCGGAGCCCGAAAGGGTAAGGTTATGATAGGTAGCCACTTTGGCGGTTTGGGCTGTTCCTGTATAATTTACTGAATTGTAGGTAGCAGATGCATCAAATGTTGTTATGCCGCAAGTACCACCCAGATTTAAGGTACCTATAGTGCCGTTCCCGTTTATTAAACTACCTGTTCCCGACAAGGCGGTACTAACAGTCAGCGTACCGGAATTAGTATAATTTCCCGGAGATGTAATAGTAACATTTGGAATTGAAATTTCCTTTGAACCGCTGATGGTTTTTCCGCTGCCGGTAAAAGTATGTGTTCCTGATAATGCAGTGAAAGTAGTGCCATCGTGTTGCAGGCTTCCGGCATAATTAACGGCTGCAATTCCGGTTTCATTCCATACGCCGCCGGAATTAATGGTAACATCTCCGGTGAAAGTTTTAGCTCCCGTACCGGCAAGATTTAAGGTTCCGGTAACTGAAGTTGTTCCCGAAACGCCTAAAGTCCAGGTACTTGTTACCCCTGTATTAAAGGTAGCTCCTGAACCCACTGATAAGTTGCCGCCGACTGCCAAGGCAGCAGCGGTAGTTGCAGTTGCAGTTGCAGAACCACTTAAGGTAAGATTCCCTGCGATAGTTGTTATTGCGCCAAACGTTTCGGCACCTCCGCTCAGTGTAAGGTGATGGTAAGCCATTACTTTCAATACTTGACCGGTACCTGTGTAATTTACCGTATTGCCAACAGGGTTAGCCACGAATCCGGTAATTCCGAAAGAACCTCCCAGGTTTAAGGTGCCGATGGTGCCGTTGCCATTTGTTAAACTACCTGTTCCAGACAAGGCAGTACTAACAGTAAGGGTTCCGGAATTTATGTAATTTCCAGGAGAAGCAACAGTAACATTTGGAATTGAAATTTCACTTGTGCCGCTGATGGTTTTCCCAGTGCCAGAAAAAGTATGAATTCCGGATAAAGCGGTAAAAGTAGCGCCGTCGTGCTGCAGGTTTCCGGCATAATTAATAGCGGCAATACCGGTTTCATTCCATACACCTAAGGCATTAACGGTAACATTGCCGCTGAATGTTTTGGCTCCCGTGCCTGCAAGTAATAAAGTTCCTGTAACGGAAGTAGCTCCTGTAACTCCCAATGTAAAATTGGTGCCGGTGGCAAAAGTAGTTCCGCCGCCTACATTCAGGGTGCCGCCTATAGCGAGGTTAGCTGCTGTGGTGGCGCTTGCTGTTCCGCTTAAGTTCAAATTTCCGGGTATGCTTACCAAAGCGGCTGGCAATGTCTTTACTCCGCTGCCCGAAAGGCTAAGATGATTGTAGGTAACAGCGCTTACATAAGGTACGCTCTGTGCGGCACCGTTGAAGTCTACAGTTCCCGTTGCTGGGGTGAGTGTTCCCAGAATAAAACCAAATGTCATGTCGCCGCTTATATGCAAGGTACCAGCACCTGAGAAAACCACCTGGCTTTGAGGCGCTGACTGCCCGTTGAACAACAGGTTTTTTGTAGTAACGGTTCCGGTCGAAATATTCACCTGGTTAATCAAAGTAGCTGAGGCATTGGGAGTCAGGTCGCTGTTTGCCAGTTTAAGTGTGCCTCCCACCGTTAAACTTCCTGCATTTACATTAATTACCGTTGTGGCTGTGGCGTTCGGACGGTTCATCAGCAGGTCGTTCCCAACTGTTAGGGAACCATTGCCGGTCATGCTAAGCGACGCCACTGTTGCCGCGCTGTAATTTCCCATGGTAAGGCTTCCGCAGGCTGCATTATACCCGGCCGGAATGGTCACGGTACGGTTAGTGGAAGCATCCCCTATAAAAACTATGTCGCCCGAAACAGGAACTGCCGCATCAACAGGGCCACCTGATGTTGTCGACCAGATTGCTGTATTCCAGTCAGCTGTTGCTGCATTTACCGCATACCGGTAATTACCTACACTGATTGTTACTGTGCAGGTAGTAGACCCTGCAGTGTTAGTGGCGGTAACCGTATAGTTTGTCGATGCCGAATTAGCGGAAGGGGTGCCTGTAATGGCGCCGGTTGTAGTATTGAAAGCCAAGGCGGCTGGCAATGCCGGGATGATTGAATAGCTTATAACAACTCCTGTTACCGTTGGATATTGCGGAGTAATAAGCTCTCCAACGCGGAAATTGAAGGGTGAGTTATAACTTAAGTTGGAAGGGGCTGGTAAACTTACTGCCAGTATTCCTGTTGTTAATGGTGCATTAAAGTAAGCAGTCGGCTTGGTTGCTGCAGCAGAATTTGTTCCTCCATACGAAGTGCTGGTTGCCTGAGGGATACCTCCTAAAGTGAGAGTGGCTGCCGAAGAATTAACGTTACCCAGGTCGACGTGGGCACCGGCAGTAACTGACATATTCCCGGAAATTGCAATGGTATTGCTAAAAGCAAGGCCGGGAGTAGTGGTATTGCTGATTACCAGGTTATTTGCCGCTGTTACTCCATTACCGGTAACCTGGCCTAACGATAAATTGTTAAATGTATAATTAGCTGTGGCACTGTAAGTTCTTGTTCCGGTCACCTGTATAGAACCTGTAGCACTGCCTGTAGAGGACAACCCGCCGGTATTGGCAGTTATAATACTTGCACCAGCACTTAGCGTGAAGGAAGTATTATTATTTCCTGTAAGCACCGAAGTTCCTATATCGATCGTTGAGCCGTTTGCAACGGCAAACTTTATGGCACAGGTAGAAGTAGTTGCCTGCGAGCTAATGGTTGCAGAGGATGAGATGCTGACTGTTTGGGTAGTCGTTCCCATAAAATTGAAATTAACCGTTGACCCTGCCTGAATAGTTGTTTGGGTCATGGTGCTTGTGCCGGACAAAGTAAAGTTTCCTTTTAAATTAACCGTAGAGGTTGTTGGCGTGGTTAACCCGTTATGCAAATCAAAAATCCCTGCAGCCATATTGAAATTGCCATTAATATTAAGCACACCTACAAACTGTTGGCCTGATTGTCTCAGGTATAAAGTGCTGCCACCGGTTTGATTAATGGAAAAATTTCCCTGCACAGTAACACTTCCGGAAGCTCCATACATACAAACTGTATTGGTCATGGAAGAAGGATTAAAGGTAACATTTCCAAATGTCTGCCCTATGAAATTGGCAAATACTGTTGCAGAAGTATAGGACCCGGTAATATTGCAATTGGAATTGGCAGCCCAGCTTGTCGTTGTTGAACCTAAGGGCAGTATCTGCGAAGAGGTGGCATGGTTGTAAGTGCCGTTACATATCCATGTTGGGGTTGTGATGGTTCCGGAACTGCCATTGGTATAGGTTCCGTTTATTGTAATACTGGTTGCAGTGATGGCGTGTGACGAAGCTGTCGTAAAAGTGCAATTGGCATCGATGGATAAGGATGCAATGGATGTTAGACTTACTCCTGTTGTGGTAGTTCCTCCTTTAATTTGTAAAGCATTAAAGGTGGTAAATACAGAAGTGGGTAAGGTGTTGTCAGCCGTAAAAATAACGGTGCCCGTTCCCGGAGTCCATGTTTTAGTACCTGTTCCTAAAGTAATAGCGCCGCCAAGGCTGAGGGTTCCCCCTAAAGCCATATCAATAGTACCTGTTGCTGATGCATTGGTGCCGCCAAGTTTTAAACTGCCAGCATTCAGTGTCGAACCGCTGGTAAAGGTTATCGTTCCCGAACTGCCGGAAATAGTGCTTCCGACTAATACCGCTCCAGGAACAGATACGGTAGGGGTCCCTGAAAACGTAAGAGCACCCGCTCCGGCTGCAGCGGTTTTGCCAAGTTGCAGACTTGCAATTGTTAAATTTGATGAAATAGTCGTAGTTCCTCCAGCAATTTCCAGATTATTAAAGGATGAAAATACTGCAGCTGTTAAGGTATTTGTTCCGGACAGCACAACTTTGCCAGTCCCGGGAGTAAAGGTTCCACTTGCTGTACCATAACTTATAGCGCCACCAATCCCCAGGGTTCCTCCGGCTGTCATATCAATGGCACCGCCTGCCCCTGAAACACTGCCTCCCATGGTTAAACTGCCCGCATTCAAAACAGAACCACTTACAAATGTAATTGTGCCGTTGCTTCCTGAAACGTTATTTCCAAGCGTGACAGCACCGGAAACAGTAACGGTAGGTGAACCCGAAAAAGTAAGAGTTCCCGCTCCGGCTGAGCCGGTTTTTCCTAAAAGTATGCTTGCACAGGATATAGAAGCTCCAATTGTGGTTGTCCCACCAGCAATTTGTAAATTATTAAAGGATGTAAATAATGTGGAGGGTAAGGTATTGGTAGCTGTTAAGATAACAGTTCCGGTGCCTGGTGTCCATGTTCCAGCTCCGGCACCTACCGTTATAGTGCCTCCAACGCTGAGTGTTCCTCCGGCAGTCATTGTTATTGTACCTTGACCTGGTGTTGCCGCCGTCCCCCCAAGTGTCAGGCTGCCTACTGTCATGGCCGAACCACTGGTGAAAGTTATGGCCCCATCTCTGGCAGCATTACCTGAGTTTCCAACATATACAGCTCCGGAAACGGTAAGGGTAGAAGTACCTGAAAAAGTAAGCGTACCGGCATTATTTGTAGCTGTTCCTCCTAGTTGCAGGCTTGTACAAGCCGAGGCAGCATCCACGGTTACCGTAAAACCCCGTTCGATGGTGACAGCGTCCCCTGCAACAGGTTTTACGTTGGCTGCTACGGCAGCCCCACCACTGGTCAATGACCACACTGTGCCTGTGGCATTGGACCAGTTCCCTGAGGCTATGGAGAAATAGGTTGCTGCCGTCAAATTTGCCGAAAGCAAAAAAAACAGAACAACCAGGGAAGCAATGTGTAAGACTTTCGTTTTCATATGTTTTTTGTTTAATGTTGAATATCATGTTGATTTCGTAGCATACAATAAATGAACTGTTGTCCAGCCTGCCGTACTTAAGATAAGGGTAGGAGCCCTGGCGTAAAAAATTACGCCATCCTGGGTTGAAGTAAGGAATCCTTACGTCAGGGAGTTTTTCCTGTTTGTCTGATATTTATATAGAGTATATTGTATTCAGACAAGTTTAGGCAGAGAAATACAAAACCGTATATTAATGCTAAGGCCTTGTTCTTCATCTTGTGTTTCACAAAGTTAATACATTTGAATCCAAAGGCTCTATTTCGGATTGCACTATTTGTGAATAAGCTCGCTACAAAATATTTTCTCGCCGTGTTAAGAGCGGGAAAACTCATCTCAACTGGCTTATATCTTTGTTTATCAATATATTAAAATAATCTGCCTGTACCCGGAATTTCCGTTTTTGGATTAAGAAATTATTCTGAAGATCCGGAACCGTAGCCGTATTGATGTAATATTTTTTTACGTTTCACCTTTAGTTAAGCCATTCGACCTGCCTTTTAGCTCCTCCGAATACCCTGCACTGCAGCCTATTTGTGTAATACTGTTTTATATTTCCCCATTAGTAAAACCATTCCTTACGATCTTAGTGCCATTTCCGGCTTAACTTCCGTTTGTTTTCGTTTAGTTGGCAGGCTTTTCGATATTTCAAGAAAAATGATTTTAAATTTGGTTTTGCCTCAACCTTTTACGCTACTTTTGACCCCTCAAATTTCCGCTTATTACACGGATACAATCATTTACCAATTAATACTTCCTATGAAAAAAACAGTTTTTCTGCTTGCGCTCAGCTTTGTACTGGCCTTATCGGGCCACAGGGCAAACGCATGTTCCAACTTCCTGATTACCAAAGGAGCCACGGTTGATGGCTCAAGCATGATCAGCTACTCGGCCGATTCGCACGTGCTTTATGGCGAATTATACTACTGGCCTGCCGCTACCTACCCTGCCGGTGCCATGCTCGATGTGTACGACTGGGATTCAGGCAAGTTTATGGGCAAGATCAAACAGGCTGCCCAAACCTACAATGTAGTGGGGAATATGAACGAAAACCAGGTAGCCATAGGCGAAACTACTTTCGGCGGCCGCGAAGAACTGGTTGACACCTCCGCCATCATGGATTACGGAAGCTTGATTTATATAGGCATCCAACGCTCCCGAACAGCACGCGAAGCCATACAGGTTATCACTTCCCTGATAGCCGAATATGGCTATGCCAGCGAGGGAGAGTCTTTCTCCATCAGTGACCCGAACGAAGTCTGGATCATGGAAATACTGGGAAAAGGGAAACCGGTAATCGTAAAAGACAAAAAAGGACATGAAACCGTAAAATACAACAGGGGCGCCGTATGGTCAGCCGTGCGAATTCCTGACGGATACATTTCGGGACATGCCAACCATGCCCGTATTACCACTCTTACCTTCAACGATCCGGATAACTGCCTGTATGCTCCCGACGTGATTACTTTTGCCCGCGAGAAAAAATACTTTTCGGGCGAAGACAAAGACTTCAGTTTCTCCGACACCTATAACCCTCTGGATTTCGAAGGCGCCCGTTTCTGCGAAGCCCGCGTTTGGAGCGGTTTTAATAAAGTGACCAAAGGCATGGATAAATACCTCGATTATGTGAAAGGCGAGAACCTCCACAACCGCATGCCTTTGTACGTGAAACCCGATCATAAACTCACGCTTCAGGATGTAATCGGGCTGATGCGCGATTATTACCAGGGCACCGACCTTGATATGACCAAGGACCCCGGAGCCGGCCCGTATAATTGCATTGTACGCTGGCGTCCGCTCACCTGGAAGGTGGATGGCGTTGAATATTTTAACGAACTCTCCATCAGCACCCAGCAGACCGGCTTTGTCTTTGTTGCCCAGTCGCGGCCCTACGTTCCCAATCCGCTGGGCGGAATCATCTGGTTCGGTGTCGACGATACCTACTCCACCGTTTTCACTCCTATGTACACCTGCATGACCAAAGTCCCCGAAACCTTCGCCGTTGGAAACGGATCGATGATGAAATTCAGCGACAATGCCGCCTTCTGGGTTTTTAACCAGGTTTCGAATTTTGCCTATACACGCTACAGCGATATGATTGTCGATATACAGAAGAAACAGTCGGAACTCGAAAATAATTATATTGCCATGGTACCCGCCATCGATAAGGTAGCACTCGAGATGTACCGCACCAACCCGGCAAAAGCCGTTCAGTTTCTCACTGACTTTTCAGTAACCCAGGGAAACAATACGGTTAACGAATGGAAAAAACTCTACGGCTTCCTCTTTACCAAGTATATGGACGGAAATATCAAGGAAGCGGTTCCGGTACCCGAGGGATATAAATATATAGCACCCGCCCTGAAACAACCCGGTTACGGCGAACCTTTCTATCGTAAACTCGTGAAAGAAACCGGTGACAAATTTAAAGTTATTGGTCCTGCTTCGCACTAAAATCAAAAGATCATACTCAGTACATCAGGCCCCGGGAAATGAATTTCCCGGGGCTTTTTTGTATTTTCCAGTTTACGGTTTATCGATAAACCCCAAAATTTACATGTAGTGGAAATCCGTAGCCTTAAAACCGCAACATAAGGATTCAGAAAAGGGGGTGAATAGCAGGTAAAAGGACAAAAGAAAGATACCTTGTGCAAAATCACACTGGAGTAATATGGCTATTGTAATGTATATGACATCACAGCCTTACTTCACTTTGAACGGATAACCGGGTGTTTTCTGCTGCCGCAAATCCTTCAGCCGATCCTGACAGCCAGAGTAAACCCAATATTCCATTTTAAGCCTGTTATAAAAATAATAACGCAAAACATACTAATAAACTTAATATTTCGTTACCTTTGAGGAATAAAATTGTTTTTTAGCTATGGACCAAAAACCTGTCAATACCCTGGCATATAAAATTACTATAGGCATACTGCTGGCAATTATTATCGTGATGGCCTGGATGCTGTTAAATCAGAAAAAAGAGGTTGTTACCTTAACCAAAAATATCGATAGTCAGCAAACAGAATTAAAGCTGCAACTCGATTCGCTGCTGGCCGAGCACGAAAGGGTGAAAGTTTCATACGGTGAACTCAGCAATTCCCTTTCCGAAAGGGACAGCATAATCAATGTCAAAGCCCGTGAAATAAAACAATTGCTGAGCACCAAATCCGAACTGGCCGTTGTAAAGCACAAACTGGCCCTTTTGCAGGAAATCACCCGCGGATACGAACACCAGATTGATTCGTTGTTTACCGTAAACCGGGAACTGAAGGCTGAAAACAAGCAGATTAAAATAGACTACAACCTCGAACAGCAGAAAACCAACGACCTGGCCAAAGACAAGAAAGACCTGAATGAAAAAATCAGCAGCGCCGCCGTGCTGAAAGCCTATAAAATATCGGCTGTAGCCTACAAATCGCGTGGCATCGACAAGGAAAAAGAAACGGATAAAGCTGCCCGTACCGATAAAATAAAAGTCTGCTTTACCGTGAGCGAGAATAAACTGGTCAGCGCGAGCTACAAACGCTTTTTTGTCCGCATTGCCCGTCCCGATAATGTTATCCTTACCCGCGGACCGGCTTATACCTTCCAGTTCCTGGGCCAGACCCTGCAATTCTCCTCCATGGAAACCCTGAACTATGAAGGCGATGCCGCCGATGTTTGCACCTATTACGATCAGCCCGCCAACAGCCCCGAACTCACCAAAGGCAGGTATTATGTGAATATTTTTACCGAAGACCGGGAGATCGGGCAGACCTCGTTTGAATTGAAGTAATTAAAAAGAAATTTTCCTATTGATATTAAAAACCGGTTTTTAAACCGGTTTTTTTATGCCATTTATACTTGACCATAGCTTCCGTTCAGTTACCAACACTTTAACCCGGATTATCCAACGGCTTTATAAAATTGGTTCCATCATGTATTCTATGGAAGTATTTTCGGATTTACCTCTCTGGAATACTATGGATGGTTGTTGGAGTATCAGAATAATAAATCCGAATAAAATCGGGATTTAGCTAAGATTTTACATTATGCTTCCAATCATTGACAGATAAACTTTGAGTATAAAGAAATCAAGCCCCTCCCACAATTTTGCTTCGGATTCCAATCTATTTTCCCCTTACACCGCCGCAATTCAATACACAGTTTGTTATCGTTTCGATTGCAGGTTCTTCAGCCGGTAAACGTAGAAATAATAAGCCGTTTTACCCATGCGCTTCACGCTGATGGTATCCGGGGGCAGGATTTTCTCGTAATAAAACGCTTGTATTGTGAGCGGATCGCGGAAGTCGCGGCTGGAGGTGATATACCATGCATCGCTGTTGAGCCTGAAGCCGCCGTGAATAGCGTTGATCCAGGCATATTTGTGTATATCCGAGGTATCGCCGGCTGCCAGCACATAACGGTCGCTACCCCTTGCCGCATAATAGCTGTAATTCGCCGCCGGGAACCACCTGTAGCTCATTATGGGTGCACCCGCGGGCATGAGTCCGGATTGCTCGTATTTTTCAGCCAGCGGCTTAAAATCGCTTTGCAGTTGCCGCCAGCCGTACAGTTCGAGCGAAAGATCCGCAGAGCCTTTTCCCCCGGTTTCCCCGATTAGGGTTTCGAGTGGGATAAAACCTGTGAGAATCTGGACTGCCGAGAGGGTGATGAGTAAAATTGTGAAAGCCATAGCGGACTTCATCACGGCGGGGAACATGCCCAACCCGCGTTTCCGCAGCCAGAGCGCCGCCAGGGGAATCAGGGTAAGATAGCCCGCCGCATTCCAGTGAGGCAGGGTTCGCCTCGAAACGGAAGCCAGCAAAAAGGTAGCAATTACAGGCAAGGCCACCCATATCAGAAGCCTGGTCCCGCTCTTTCTATCCTGGAACGCCCCTTTGAAAAAGGCGATAACAGCCAGAATGATCAAAACCAAAATCACAGGATTCGTGTATAAAGCTTCACCCAGTATCTCGGTAAGGAAGTAATCAGGAGTAAAAGCCTTGGCTGCCGGTTCAACGCGGCTGCTGTGAAACAGGAAACTCACGAAATGATTCTGCACGTTCCATACCAGTACCGGTACAAAAAGCAGGGCCATCACCAGTTGCGCCATGTAAAATGTACGCGTTCTCAACCATTTACGGTCATATGCCAAAATATAGATGATCATTCCCAGCCACAGGAAAGCCGTGGTATATTTGCTCAACAGCGCGAATCCAATGAATACCGAAGCCACCAGGAAATTGCGTTTGGCCACGGCATCTATTTCGCCATGAAAAGCCTTTAGCATAAACAGTATGGCAGACAGCCAGAAAACGCTTTGGGGCGCATCGGGCAACATAAAAACACCGGTAATTATAAAGCCGTAAATGGAAGCCGTGTAAAGCAAGGCGGCATACCAGCCCGTAATCTCATCACGCAGTTGTTTGCCGATGCAATACATCAGCCAGGTATTGAGGGTTCCGGCTACTACTGCCGCAAGGCGGATAAAAAACTCGCTGCTTAAATGCAGATCCAGGCTAAAGAGCTGTATCACCCAGCCCACCATAGGCGGATGGTCGAAATGGCTGAGCGCCGGGTACAGGGCATAGGTGTAATAATAAGCTTCGTCGTTGCCCAGGCAGAAACAGGCAGCCAACAAAGCACGTATCACTGCCGAAATAAGCAACAGGTAAAG
Organism: uncultured Bacteroidales bacterium; assembly: GCA_903864265.1. Classification (GTDB taxonomy): domain Bacteria; phylum Bacteroidota; class Bacteroidia; order Bacteroidales; family UBA4417; genus UBA4417. The sequence goes on from CAIPFN010000070.1 coordinate 28,119, forward strand.
GATGGAAGAGCCGTAAGTTGAGTTTCGTTTCAGGATAAAGATTTTGAATGGCCGCTGATTAAAATTCAGGAATTAATCCGGCAAAGATAGGAATAGTTCATACTCGCTGTTCAGGATGTACGCCAGGCATTCCGGTTCCTTTGGATTTATCCGGTATAAAAACCATCCATGGGGGCAGAAAGAATTTTCAGAATGCTGCTGCCGGTTTAAATTTCCGCGAATCCTGTTTCCTATCCGGCCACCTTCCTGTACCTCCACACCGCCATGGTCAGAGAGATAACAGCATATACCACAACAGCGGTAAATGGCTTAATGATATCCTGAAACTGCGAACCTTTCAGCATAATCATCCGTATCATTTTTATAAAATAAGCTATAGGGTTGATGATATTTATCTGTTGGGCCCATGCCGGCATGCTGTCGGTAGGAGTAAACAATCCGCTCATCATAACGAAAACCACGGCAAAAAACCAGGCCAGGAACATAGCCTGCTGCTGGGTATCCACCAGGGTGGAAATAAAAAGCCCTATTCCCAGCACCGCCAGCAGGTATACCGAAGCCACGCCGAATATCAGCCATAGGCTGCCCAGTATGGGAATGCCGAAAACCAGGCGGGCCAGTAACAATCCAAAGGCAAGCTCAAAGAGGGCGATAAACCAGAAAGGAAGTAACTTGCCCACCACAAACTGGTATTTTTTCACCGGCGAAACATTAATCTGCTCAATGGTGCCCATTTCCTTTTCACGCACTACGTTCATTGACGAAAGAAACATGCCGATAATGGTCACCAGCAGCACCAGTATGCCTGGCACCATATAGGTTTTGTAATCCAGCTCAGGGTTAAACCAGTACGAATACCGTATGTTGAAGGGCTGCTTCAGCTCAGCGCCTCCAGCTAAATCAACCAGTATATCCTGGTTATAATCCATGATAATAGAGTTGCCATAAGCATTCATGATGGCGGCGGCACTTCCGTCGATGGCATTGGTAATAAGTTGAACCGATGCTTTAGCTTCAGTTTGCAGGTCGCGTTCGAAACGAGCCGGTATTATCAGGATCTGATGCGCTTTGCCGGTCTTGAGAAGCTCTTCGGCCTGGGCATAGGTATCGGCATAGGCTTTTATATGGTAAAAAGGCGGCGCTGCAAACTTTGATACCAGTTGCCTCGAAACTATCGAATGGTCCTGATCGACAATCACCAGGTTGATATTTTTTATCTCGAAAGTAACGGCAAATGCCAGCACCAGCAACTGAACCACCGGAAGCACGAAAATAATAGGCAGCATGGATTTGTTCCGGAAGATCTGCCGGAATTCTTTCTGGAGGATGTAGAGGATTGTTTTCAAGAGATTGAGGAGATTGAAGGGATTGAGGAGATTGAAGGGATTGAGGAGATTGAGGAGATTGACGGGATTGAAGAGTTTAGAGGGAAAGAACGGATAGTTGGAATGTAGTGGGTGGAAGAATTCTAGGGTGAATTTAATTAATTTTTAACTTGAGATTTAATGAATGGGCCAGCTCCAGAAAGCTCGTTACCATATTCAGTTTTATGTACATCATGTCTATTTCGGGTTCCAATGTATCTTTTCAGAAAAAAGAGAATG
>CAIPFN010000071.1 GCA_903864265.1 uncultured Bacteroidales bacterium
ATATAAAGTGCTTTCAGCTTATGTTGACTAAATCTGCTTATAATGGGGATAGATATTGGAATTTATTCAAAGTTAACTGCAATGAAAAGTCTGTAAAAATAATTATCAATTCGCAACTCCTTATCCGTTATTAAGCGGTTTTTTCTCGAATAGGTCCATGGAACTTTATTTAATGGAAGTATAAAACCGCCATCCACACCCACTGTCCAGTATGAATATCTATAATCTGAGCTTTTTGGCTTGTACTCAATTCTCAATCCCGCTGAAGAGTACGTTTGATTAAACCGTATATCCAGATCTTTTTCGGATAGATAGGTTTCAATGGGAATTTTCCTGTTAATATTACTGTTTATAATCCTGTACCGTTTCCATTTAAACCCGATTAAAGGGGAAATTGCCAGTCGTTTGAAATTAAATACCTTGAATCCAAAATCAAAATTATATTGCAGGGTGTTGAATCCAACTTTCAGCGAATCGTTTTTAGGATTATCGGAAGTGGAAAAGCCCAAACCTATTCCTGCCAGAAATCGTTTGTATGTAGCGGCAAATTCAAAATTAAAAGACCCATCGGATCCTGACATAAATTCGGTGTTATAACTTCCTAAAGCAGATTTAAATTCGCTGAAGTCGACAAACATTCCCTCAACTCCCATAGTGGTTATAAAACCAAAATGATGATGGTCGACAGGCGAATATCCTGATTGCTTACCATACGATGCTAATGTATCCTCTTTCATAAGTATGAAAAGCGGATGAATTATCGTATCAATATCAGAAAGGGCAACTGTAACATATCCGGGAAACCTGAACGCAATTGACTTTCCCTCCTTCTCTTTTACCCGGATCGCAAATTCCCCATCTTTATCAGATATAGTGCTGTAATAGGATTGATTGTTTCCCTGGCTCACAGATACTCCGGGTAGGGGCTCCTTATTCACGGTATAAACTGTACCAATCAATACCTGCTGGGAAAATAGTTGGCAGGAAATCCCCAAGATTAAAGCAACTGACAGGCAGACCTTTAAACGATTCATGTTTATATAATTATTTTACACTCACTACTTGTCCCGATTTACCGGGATGGGGTAGGCCATATTGATCATAATATCAGTTCCGGTTGGTGATTTATTCCAATCACGACTATTTCATAACTTGATATTATCAGCAGGTAAATATAGGACTTTTTAAAATATCCAATTTAATATCATTCTTCCCCTCAGGACCAACGCGTGAAGAAACAGAAAAACATTTAGATTTTAATCAATTTAATAGGGACATCATGCATCATGCGATAGTTTACAGCTGCAATTTGGCTTTGTGCGTATTATGGCATTTAAGTCCTATAGATTGTAGCCTTTGCTTTTTTACATTTTATTCGTCAATAGAAATCCATCAACAATTGGGGTAGCTTTTTCCAGGTCAGTATCCAAAATGTATAAATCAACAGAGTAAGGAGTTAACGACGGAGCGCCGAAAGCAGTACCAACATCATTTTCATTGATAATGTTGGTTGAAATTCCTTCTTTTTCCAGCTCATATTTTAGAAGGTTCACAGTGATTACTGATCCGGCAAATACCCGCACTAATTCATTCTTTGTTTCCATAGTTTTAAATTTAAGCGTTTAGGCTTTTCAATCAAATTCCGGCATTAGATTATGGATTAAAATTAGATAGAATGAAGACATTGTATAACATTTTCAGAAATTAATTTACGATTCTAAATATTAATCCTTTTTGACTTCCATTTATAATACCTCCATTATTTCAAATTTTGTGACTTTTACTACATAATTGACATAGTCAACTTCATAATTGCCTTCATCAACTTCATAATTGCCATCATCAACTTCATAAATACTCCTCAAGTGCCCCTCAACCTAAAACTCTACCTCAAACTTTTTCCCACTATAGATATCCTGCCCATCGTAAGTAAAACCACAATTCATCCTTCCCCTGATCCTGTAATTCGTGTGACCTTAATTTACACCGGGTCCACATCAATAATCACCCGTACCGGCTTGTAATCGGGATGGGCATTCAGTTTTATAATGGCTTTCCGGATCTCGTCCTTGGCTTTTGGCAATGGAATGCCCTTTTCAAATTTCAATAATATGTTTTTCAGGTATTGATTCCGGATACGTGAAACGCTCGGGTATTCGGGCCCCAGCACCCTTTTGCCAAACAAGGCCCGCAGCGTCCTGGCCAGATCGTCGGCGGCCCTGTTTATCAGATCCGCATCCACATGCCTCAGCGATAGCTGTATAATGCGGCAGAAAGGCGGGTAATTGAATTTTTCGCGTTCCGTCAACTGGCTCTGGTACATGGCTTCGTAATTATGATGCACTACCATTCCCAGTATAGGATGAGCCGGATTATAGGCCTGTATAAGCACTTTGCCCTGCCTGCTCTTGCGTCCGGCCCGCCCGGCCACCTGGGCCATCAGTTGGAACCCCCGTTCAAAAGCCCTGAAATCGGGATACGATAAAAGGCTGTCGGCATTCAGTATGCCCACCAGGCTCACATGGTCGAAATCCAGCCCTTTGGTTACCATCTGTGTCCCCACAAGTATATCCACCTTTCGCTCTTCGAACGAAGCAATCAGCTTCTGGTGGGCAAACCTGCTGCGGGTGGTGTCGAGATCCATGCGGGCAATACGCGCCCCGGGAACAATCAGCGAGAGTTCCTCTTCAATTTTTTCGGTCCCGAAACCTTTCATCACCAGGTGTGTATGACCGCAATCGGGGCATTTATCGGGGATGCGTGCGTTATACCCGCAGTAATGACAGCGAAGCTGGTTCTGCTTTTTGTGATACACCAGCGATACGTCGCACTGTACACAATGCGGGATCCAGCTGCAGTTTTCGCAGTCGATATGCAGCGAAAACCCACGTCGGTTCTGAAAAAGAATAACCTGTTCGTTCGCTGCCAGAGCGAGTTCAATCTCCCGGATTAGCGCGGATGAAAATATGGACCGCATGGTTTTCATGCGGTGTTCGTCCTTCAGGTTCACCAGCTTAACCTCGGGAAGCAGCAGTCCGCCAAATCGTTCCGAAAGGGTGCTTAACCCATATTTTCCCTGGCTGGCGTTGTAAAAACTTTCAACAGCCGGTGTAGCCGATCCGAGCAGCACCCTGGCGCCATGCATGGAGGCCAGGAATACGGCCGTATCTCGTGCATTGTAACGGGGTGCCGGATCGTATTGTTTATAGGAAGCATCGTGTTCCTCGTCAATAATAATCAGCCCCAGATTGCTGAACGGCAGGAACATGGCTGAGCGTGCTCCCAGCAGAACCCTGAAAGTCTGAGTTCCCGTGCCGGCCACATGCTGCCATATCTCAACCCTCTCATTTTCGTTGTAACGCGAATGATACACGCCCACGTCGTTTCCGAAATATTTTTGCAAACGGTTAATAATCTGGGTAGTAAGAGCTATTTCGGGCAAGAGGTACAGCACCTGTTTGCCTTCATCCAGCGTCTGCCGGATCAGTTTTATATAGATCTCCGTTTTCCCGCTGGAGGTTACCCCATGCAGAAGGGTAACGTTTTTCACGGCAAAGGAATCGGTAATTTCCTGCAGCGCCCGCTGCTGTTCCTGTGTTAAAACGATGCTTTCGGCTGTATGAGTAGCCTGCCGGTAATTGAGCCGGCTTATTTCTTTATCGTATTCCTCGAAGACCCCTTTTTTTTCGAGGGTTTTCAATTTCGAAGCCGCATCGTCAATGCGTGCAAATAAATCCTTGCGTGAAACCTCCACAGGATTATTCGACATTATCTTTGAAAGCTGAATGTATTCGATCAGCAGATCCAGTTGTTTGGGTGCCTTTCGTTCCAGTTTATCGTAAAGAATCTGCAGCTGTTCCTCGCTGCTGTAAGCATCCGTCAGCCTGATGAACGACAGGGTTTTCGGGGTAAAACGCTCATGTATATCTTCCTCGGTAACAATATAGCCTTTCTCAATCAGGTTATGAATGAGAGGAATAATCTTGACCAGGTCGGCAAAACGGGAAGCATCGGTAATGGATAGAGCGCCATTTTCCCTGAGAGCGCGCAACAGGCTATATTCTTTTTCCGTAAGAACTTTTGCATCCAGTTCTATGCCCGGAACAATCCTTATTTTCGACTCGCTGGCCAGTTTCAGTGCGGCGGGCAGGGCGGCATTCATCACCTCGCCCACGGTGCAGCAATAATACGAGGCTATCCATTCCCAAAGCCTGAACTGGAACTGGTTAGCTACCGGCTGCAGGTCGAGAACGCCAAGAATATACTTGGTTTCCACAGCCGGGGCTGTTTGACTTATGCTGTGAATCAATGCCGTATATACCTTTTTCTTCCCGAATTGCACCACCACGCGCTTTCCCGCCTCAACCGATTCGTTAAGATCGAAAGGAACCCGGTAGGTAAAATAACCAGCAACCGGCAAGGGAAGCAAAACATTTACAAATAAGGTGGTGCGCATAAAATAAGAGGTAATCCTGAAAAGCGAAGGTAAGGATTTTTGCAGATTAACCTCTGAAAGAAGTCTCAGGAATGAACCCTTCATGCATATCATCCCGTTTGCAATCGGAATCCGGCTATTTTTTGAAAGTTCTCCGGGAATGAATGCTGACAGGTAAAAAAGTATCTTTGAATCCATAAATGTCAGGCAACATATCGACAGAAAGACAGATAAGATTGATTTTTAGCCCCATATGGGACGTTATAACTATATAGATTACAATCCTGTTTTCAAATAAAAGCTGATTTTCTCCTGATTATTTTCTTCTCAATCCATGGCTACAATTTATTTATTGCTTTCCGGTCACTTTCCTTCAAAAGCAAGAAGGCATACAGTTTAATAAGCCAGATACCTGCTGCAATACCAATGATTGAAGGACCGTTAGCCAACTCCTGCAGATGACATGTACAATCACTTGTTGGAATTGCACTTTTATGTAAAACAATCAGGGCACAAAAGCTTCATTTCTGAACCTTTTGTGCCCTGTACATGATGAGCGAAGCTTCGCATATTGAAGTTTAATCCTCCATATCATCATAATTGATAGGAGCCTTTGGAGTTTTTGGCTCAGGCCTGATTACTTTTGGTTCCGGTTTTACTTTAGGTTGTTTAGGTTCGCTTTCCTCCGATTTTGGCTTCCGGGGCCTGAGTTCACGGGTTCGCGATATTTTATAGTCGCGTTGTTCGGTAAACTTGTTTCCTTTTGAAGGTTCCCGTTCCGGTGTTGCGTCGGGTGTTGGAACCGCAACCGCAACTGGTTTCATAAGTTCAGGAAACTCATTACTTGTATCAGTAATTATCTTCTTGGGGTGGAGGTATTCTTCCCGTTCTTCAATACGGGTAGCCGGTTTCAGCTTTATTTTTTCCACTTTCCGGCGTTCCGGTCTTTCATGCCTGCCTGTTCGCTCTTCACGGGCCGGCCTTTCGCTTTTGCGGAAATCACTGTCGCCCTCCCGTTTCTCACGGGGAGCATATCCCCCTCCATTGTTTTCGTCGCGTGGCTTATACTCACGAGGCTTGAATTCGCGCGATTTGTATTCACTTTTCGACGAATCCTGATCACGCCTGGGTGACCTGCTTTCTGCACTGTCGTTCTCTCTACGTTCGCGGGGCACAAATCCGCTACCGCCATTTTCGTCGCGGGGCTTGTATTCACGGGGTTTAAATTCGCGTGATTTGAATTCAGTATTCTCAGTGTCAGAATCACGCCTCGAAGGTCTGCGTTCGGCATCACCGCCATCTTTGCTTTCGAAACGGGTCGATTTCCTTTCGCTGAATTCGCTTCGGGGCTTTATTTCGCGGTTTTTATATTCCCGCGGCTTGGGATCGAGCGAGTCAAATTCACCTTCAGGCGCTTCTTTGCTGCGCCAGTCGGGCCTGTCCTCCTTTTTTGAATAGTCGCGTCCATCTTCACCCGGATTTTCGCCATCCATATACCGGCCTCTTTTGCTGCCCTTGTACAAATCGAAATGTTCGAACCGGCATTCGAGCGGACCATTAAAAACAGGCAACTTGGCTGTTGGCCTCAGACCAATCATGCTTAAAGCTCTTTGGTCGCTGCTGATAATCCAGGCCTGATAACCTGAAAATTCCTGCTTCAGCGTATTACCTATGCTTTTATACAATCCAATGATATCATTCAGCCGTATGCGTTCGCCGTAAGGGGGGTTAATCATCACTATACCCGGTTCACCGGCAGGGGGTTGTACGGCCGAAAAAGCGCTAACCGATAGCTTGATATCCTTATGCAAACGGGCGGCTTTCACATTAGCCCTGGCCGAAGCCAGGTTTTTCGGGGAAATATCGCTTCCTATAATCTGGTATTCGAACTCGGTTTGTTTATCCTGGGCCTCGGTAGATACCTCGTTCCAGAGGTCCTGGTCAAAATCGGGCCAGTGCATAAATCCGAATTCCTTGCGATACATTCCGGGAGGAAAATTATTGGCATACATGGCTGCTTCTATCAGCAATGTGCCTGATCCGCACATGGGATCAATGAAATGGCAGTCGCGTTTCCAGCCCGAAAGCATGATCATACCGGCAGCCAAAACCTCGCTCAAAGGAGCCTCGGCATTGGAAACCCTGTACCCGCGTTTATGTAGCGAAGCCCCCGAACTGTCGACGGAAACGTCGCAAATGCTGCCCCTGATATGAATATTGATCCTTACATGGGGGTTTTCGGTATCCACCGAAGGCCGGCGGCCGTTACTGATACTCCTGAAACGGTCGACAATGGCATCCTTGGTACGCTGGGCAATATAATGGGTATGCGTTAGTTCCGAGTCGCTCGAAACGGCATCAACGGCTAAAGTTTTCTGTAAGGTCAGGTAGTTCTCCCAGGGATAGGCATAAATCTGGTTGTATAAATCATCCTCATCGGCCATCTGGAAAGTGAATATCGGCATCAGAATCCGCTGAGCCGTGCGCAGGCAATAATTAGCCTTGTACAGCATGCGTTTGTCGCCTCCGAAACTCACCGCCCGGGTTAGTATCTGCACATTTTTGCCACCCAGCTCCCTGATTTCGGCAGCCAGAACCCCTTCGAGACCTGCAATGGTCTTAACAATAAAGGTTAGGGGAGTTTCTTCGAATGGTGTATCTTCCAACTCCGGCTCAGTGTTGTTTTCTGATTCTTCCGGCTCCGGATCTTCCAGGGATAAAGAATCGTCAATTTCCGGGATCGTACTTCCTGCCGGATCTTCCGCATTTGCGTCAGTAACGAAATCTTCCGTGTGAGGTTCCGTAACAGTTGCCTGAGGCTCTACCATAAAATCGGCAGTAACAGGCGAATCTTCCTCCATAGGCTCTGCCTCGATGGTGAATTCTTCTGATTGCGGTACGGCTTCGGTTGTAGACTCAACTACCTGCGGCTCTATGCCACTTGTTGAATCTTCCTCCAGTGGCTCTGCGCCTTCAGCTGAATCCTGCATTTGTGGCACTGTGCCGCTTGTTGAATCTTCCGTCAGCGGTTCTGCGCCGCTTGTTGAATTTTCCATCTGTGGCACTGTGCCGGTTATTGAGTCTTCCAAAAGTATATGTTTTTGTTTTGCGGTAATCATTCTTATTTATCGCTAATGTTATCAATAAACAGCTGTTTATCAACAATATAACGGGTATGAGTTCCTTTGCCTATCAGGCCGGTTTCGTCGCTGGCAGCCACTTCGAAAAATAATCTTTTCCCCTCAACCCTTACCAAAAGCGTGGAGCAGCTGACTACTTTTCCCGGCAAAGTTGCTTTGAAATGTTTTATTGAAACCTCTGTTCCAACGGTAATCCACGCCTCGGGAAGCAGGCTGTCAACACTTTCCATGGCCGTTTGCTCCATGAGTGCGATCATGGCCGGGGAAGCAAGTACCTCAAGGCTGCCCGATCCAAATGTGGCGGCAGTTTTATCCACTGTTACCAGCATTTCTTTTTTCCCTTCAATGCCCGGGTTCAGATTAATATCCATCGGACGTATCAGTCGGCAAAATTGAGAATAAAGGTTTGTTTCAGGTCAGGATGCAAACTTTGACCGACAGGACAGGTATCAATGGTATGGCGGATAATGGATTTTTCTTTAGGGGAATATTTCACGGCAGGAAAATCCATTTCAACAACCACCTCGCTGACCCGCCGGGGGTCAGCAGCCATTATTTTAGTGATTTTAAGTAGAGTGCCGTCCACATCAAAGCCGTGGGTTTGGGCTGCAATGCCCACCACAGTAATAGCACAGGCGCCCAGGGATGTTGCAAGCAGATCGGTAGGCGAAAAGGCCTCACCTCTCCCCTGGTTATCCGTTGGAGCATCCGTAATGAATAGCTGGCCCGACTTTACATGCAATGCTTCAGTGCGCAAACCGCCAGTATACGTAACCCTCGAAGTTTCCATGGGAAAAAGTTTATGCTGCAAAGATAAGAAAGTTATTGAAGTTGACCGGAAATGAAAATATTTAAAGATATATCTGATTAAATTTCAGCGATTTAAAAAATAAATACCTGCTATTTTGCGCTAATACATATTTCGTTTTGTAATTTCTCCGATTCATTCCTACATTTGGGCTGTAATTATGGCTATTTTATTCCCGGTATTGTTTATTATCCGAACCCCTTTATGTAAGGCAAACCTAATTGAAGTCAATTTTTTCAACTATGACAGATAACTTTGATCCTGAAGCATTCCGTTTAAAAGCACAATCGGTACTGGGCAATAAAAGCCTGATTTCGAATCAAGATTATGTAGTTCAGTTAGAAAACCTTTTACTTGAACTTCAACCCGGAAACAGCCCTGTTCATCCGGACACGGGTATAGCCGAAATACAGGGATACCTTGACAAAGCCAAAGCCCGGATTGACAGTTTGTTCTATCATGCGCCTGTAGGCTATTGCGTTATCGACGCGGGAGGTAAGATAATAGCCACCAACAGGGCATTCTGCAGCTTGTTGTTTCTTGATCAGTCAACCATCGACGGAGCGCTGCTTCAAAAATACATTCATCCGGATAGTTTGGAATTATTCCATTTCCAGGTCAATAAGATTATAAACGCCCAAACAACCCTGTCGGCTAACCTCCGGTTTTTGAGGGGTGACAAAGACCTGCTGATCCGGTTTCAGACCACTTATTACAGCGAAGGAGAACATAAATACCTGCAATGCATAGCCACAGATATATCGGATGCCAAATCGGTTGAAAACGAACTTGCAGCGAGTGAAGCACAGTTTCGGAACCTGCTCGAAGCATCTCCTTTAGGCATACTGGTGATGTATAAGGGCAAATACATATACAGCAACCAGGCAGCAGCCGATATATTCGGATATGAACATCCTGACGAACTGATTGGCAAAACGGTGATGGATACCATTGCCGAAGGCTCGAAAGCCATGATTAAAGAGCGGATGCTGAGGCTCGAGCACAACAGTGCGAATGAAACGGCTGTAGGGGACGTAATTTGCAGAGACGGACAGCATAAAACCTGTGAAACCGTTTCAATCCCCGTGATCTTCAACAACAGGCTTTCAGGGCTTATTATCGTAAGTGACATTTCAGCCCGACATACGCAGAAGGGCTATTGATTTTATGCGGCCCGCATCACGACTTTCATCACAGGAAGTGTTGCTGTACACGGCCACATCCATGAGAAGCCGAACGCAGACTTGAAAAGAAACAAATCAGGGCTTAGTGTTTTTCCTGCCCGGAAATAAGCCGAAACACAGCCTTTTCAGGCATTTTCACAACCGGCAGAAACTTTACCCGTATCTTGTTGTTAATAATATGTTAACTCCTGCAAAGCATGCCGTTTAACTGCCTAATTTTGAAAATGTGAAAAAAACAACATTTCTGATTATAGTTACTATCACAGGCATTGCCCTGGCGGGCATTATTTTTATACAGTTTTACTGGATACGGAATGCCATTTTACTCCAGGAAGAACAGTTCGACAACAGGGTCAGGCTTGCGCTGAAAGGGGCCGTGAACCAGATGTACGAATCCAAGTCGGATACCTGCAACGACGGGCTGTTTTGCACTCACAACTGCCTGAAGCACGACAGCCTTCTCCCCAGCGGCATAAATGTGGATGCGCTCAAGCCACTCATTATCACCGAATTTTCGGAGGTCGGGCTTCACGGACCTTATGTGTACGGGATTTTCTCTTCCAATACCCAGCGCGCCGAATACATTTCGAAACCCGCCTACAAGGCTCAGCTGCTGCATTCGAGGCATACGGCATCCTTATCCTGTATTTTCAAGAATGACCAGCTGATGCTGGCCGCCTGGTTCCCTGACGAAAGAAACCGGGCCTTTCACAGCATCTTCTGGTGGCTGCTGGTATGTTTTGTTTTGCTGGTAATACTGGTGCTTGGATTTATTTTCACCATTTATTCCTTTTTGAGGCAGAAGAAAATATCGGAAATGAAGAGTGATTTTGTAAACAATATCACGCACGAGTTTAAAACACCCATTGCAACCATCTCCCTGGCCAGCGAAATGCTGCTGAAGCCATCTGTCCTTTCGTCCGAAACCAAGGCCCGGAAATATGCAGGCATTATTTATGACGAAAACATCCGGCTCAAAAAACAGGTGGAAAATGTATTGCAACTGGCCTTGCTCGATCGCGGCACTTTCAGCCTGAAATATGCCCCGGTGGATTTGCACCAGCTTATTGTTAAAGCCGCGGATAGCTTTCAACTCCTGGTAAAAGAGAAAAACGGTTCCTTAAAGCTACAGCTGATTGCGCTCAACCATCAGGTTTACGCTGACGTCATGCATCTCGAAAATATCATTACCAACCTGCTCGACAATGCCAGCAAATACTCACCCGGGATACCTGAAATAACCATCAGCACTTTTAACAGGAACGATCATATCGTTTTTGCCATCGAGGACAAAGGCATAGGAATAAGTACTGAGAATCAAAAACATATTTTCCGGAAAATGTACAGGGTACATACCGGAAACCTGCACGACGTGAAAGGTTTCGGCCTTGGCTTATATTATGTTAAAAGCCTGGTGGAAGCCCATAACGGGAATGTGAATCTGCATAGTGAGCCGGGAAAGGGCAGCCGGTTTGAAATTTCGCTGCCGCTTGATTACCTCAACAATAAATCTCTAAACCTGAAACCTGATGAAAGCTAAAATCTTATTGGTTGAAGACGATATTAACCTGGGCGATGTGCTTTGCGATTACCTCGAACTGCAGGGCTATGAAGTAACACGGGTAATGGATGGCGTTGAAGGGCTTGAAGCTTACAAAGCGCAGCTCTTTGATTTGTTGCTGCTGGATGTCATGCTTCCAAGGAAAGACGGGTTTACCCTTGCCACCGAAATACGTGAATTAAACCAGCAGATTCCCATTATTTTCCTCACAGCCCGGGGGCAAACCGAAGACCGCGTGACCGGGTTTAAATCAGGTTGCGACGATTATATTACCAAACCCTTTAGCAGCGAAGAACTTGAACTCCGCATCGGGGCTGTGTTACGGCGCTGCCAGCTACCCGAACAAAACGGCCAGGCCAACACTTCATCGGGGATATTTCCCCTGGGGAAATACACTTTTGATTCGCTGAACCACGAACTCCGGATTGAAGACCGACGCATAGGACTCACCACCAAGGAGGTGGAACTGCTGCGCGTTTTATATTCGCACAAAAACCAGCTGATCACCCGCGAAAAAACACTGAAGGCCGTATGGGGAAGCGATAATTACTTCATTGGCCGCAGCATGGACGTTTTTATCACCAAACTCCGTAAATACCTCAAGGATGATCCCGATATCTCAATAGTAAACGTACATGGTACCGGCTTCCGCCTCGAAGTTAAAGAGTAAATTATAAGCCATTATTTTTCATCAATGACGATAGAACAATTACAGCAAACTGTTGACCAGTGGATTAAAACTTTTGGCGTGAGGTATTTCAACGAACTCACCAATACGGCCTTACTGATGGAAGAAGTGGGTGAAGTAGCCCGCATTATGGCCCGGAGGTATGGCGAACAAAGCGAGAAACCCTCCGATAATAACCCGGATCTGGCCGATGAACTGGCCGATGTGCTTTTCGTACTGGTATGCCTGGCCAACCAAACCGGTATCGATCTTACCGAGGCAGTAAATAAAAACCTGCAAAAGAAGAGCCTGCGCGATAAGGACAGGCATCACGGGAACAATAAACTCTGAAATCGCACTTTTACTGTTTTCTTTCCACATTTCTTTATTACTTTTGTTCACTTTAAATTATCCAGACCCGGTTTTTAGCCAAAATCAAACGCATTATGGAGATTATTTATCCTGTTTACAACCGTTCATTTAAAGGAAATGAATTAGCTTATGTTACTGACTGCCTTGAATCTACCTGGATATCCTCTAAGGGAAGTTATATCGAGAAATTCGAGCATCAGTTTGCCGGCTATACCGGGGCCGCCTATGCCACTTCGGTGAATAACGGTACTGCCGCCATACACCTGGCCTTAATGGCGCTTGGGATCAGGGAAGGCGATGAAGTAATTGTCCCCGACCTGACCTATGTGGCTACCCCGAACGCCGTGAAATACACAAATGCAACGCCTGTGTTTGCCGATGTACTGAGCGAAAACTGGCAGATTGATCCGGCTGACATCAAACGGAAAATTACCCCCCGGACCAGGGCTGTTATTGTTGTCCACCTGTATGGAGCGCCTTGCAATATGGATGAGATTATGGCTATATGCAAAGAACATTCGCTCTTCCTGGTCGAAGACTGTGCCGAAGGGATAGGCACCTTTTATAAAGGCAAACATGTAGGGACGTTTGGCGATATTGCAGCTTTCAGTTTTTTTGGAAACAAAACCATAACTACCGGGGAAGGTGGGATGGTAATAACCAATAACAAGCAGCTCATCGAAAAAGCTGCACATATTAAAAACCAGGGTGTGACATCCAAAGTCTACTGGCACGACATTATAGGGTACAATTACAGGATGACAAACATATGTGCCGCTATTGGGCTGGCCCAGCTCGAATGCATTCAGGATATTCTCACCCATAAAACCCGGATTGCAAAGGCTTACAGCGATGCCTTCCGGGATACCGGCGTTACTTTCCACAAACAGGAGGAACAAACCATCCATTCCTATTGGATGTGCTCCATACTTTTAAGGCATGCCGGGCTGCGCGACCCACTGACCCAGCACCTCAGGGATCATGGAATCGACTCACGGCCTTTATTTTATCCCTGCCATACTTTCCCCTTGTACCCGGGCCATAAGGATGAAAACTTCCCTGTTACCGGGGATCTGAGCTACCGCGGTCTGAATTTGCCGAGCTACCCCGAACTAACTGATCAGGATATAAAGTACATTTCGATGACCATAGTGGAATTCCTGAAAGTACAGGAAAAACACCCGAGTATGGCGTAAACCATACTGTAATAAACCATTTATCTTCATTTCTATCGTTTTTGGGTTTAACTGATTTCATTAAGGCCCTCCAAAGCATGAAAAAAGCCAGTGTTCTGATTGATCTCGACCGGCTCAAGGATTTGAATACCGGCCTGGGCCAGGTAGCTTATCACCTGGGCAATGTGATTTCGAAAGTCGATGAGGATGAATTGCAGTTCACCTTGTTGGCTCCCAAAAAGTTCAAATACCACTTCGGAAGAAATGTGGATTATGAAACCGTTTCGCTCAGGCGCCGATTATTCCCTGCGCTTTGTAAAAAATATGATCTGTGGTATACCATTCACCAGGATTCAAAGCTCTTTCCCGCCAAAGGATCGCCTTTCATTCTCACTATCAACGATTTAAACTTTCTCGGAGAGAAAAAACCAGCCCGGGCAAAACAACGCCTGGCCATACTGCAACATAAAGTAAACAAGGCCTCCGTAATCACTACCATTTCGCAATATACGGCTGATGTTGTAAAAGCAAACCTGCACACGGGCCAAATCCCTATTCATGTAGTTTATTGCGGTGTCCGCGTCGAGGAATTCCCTGATGCCGTAAGGCCCGGGTTTGCACCCGAAGGCGACCTGCTCTTTTCGATAGGAGTGATTCAGCCCAAGAAAAACTGCATGGTGCTCCTTGAATTCATGAAGCATATTCCGGAAAACTACAAGCTGATCCTGGCCGGAAACAAAGCCGGCAATTATTCGCTTGAAATTGAAAAGAGGATTTCGGAACTTGGCCTGGGCCATAGGGTTATCCTGCCAGGATTAATCTCGGATGCTGACAAGTATTGGATGTATACAAATTGCAAAGCCGTACTGTTCCCGTCAAAGTTCGAAGGCATGGGATTCCCGCCGGTGGAGGCCATGCGTTTCGGGAAACCTGTATTTGCATCCACCTTATCAAGTATACCCGAAGTGAGTGGCGACAAGGCATATTACTGGGAGAATTTCAACCCGGAATATATGGCCGCGTTCTTCCTGGAGAATATCAGGGCGTTTTACAGCAACCCGGATCTGCCGCAAATACTGAAACAACATTCGTTGAAATATACCTGGGATGAGAATGCCAACACACTTATCCGGCTTTTCAAATCGATATTATTCGACCGCCCTTTCTGAGAAATCCGCATAAAGTGCTGTTTTTCGGAGCCGCCATCAGGAAATGTCATAATTACTTCGGGATATTTTTTTGGCAGCTGCCTGTCAAAATTCCGGAATCGGCCTTTTACCTCCCTTTAACTACAGTCCCGCTGTACCCTCATTTCTTTTTTCACCAACAGGCAGGCATGTTGGTATGTCGCATCCACTTCTGCTCTAAAGGCATTTTTTAAATCCTGGTATTTAACCAAAACAGACTGGTCACCTGTCTTTAACCTGGCCAGGTATTTATTCAGCATTTCGACTTTAACAAGGGTATCGTGCCATCGCCCGGTGGCTATTTCTATCCTCCGCATGGAATCGACCGAAATGGAGCCGAATACAAATTCAGGATAGCTGTGAAGAATAATATTCAAAATATACCTCGCCTGTTTGGTATGAATCCGTATGCGATGCAGGTCACGTTCATCCAAGGCGCCGCAGGCCAGTTCCCTGGCCTTTGAAAACGAATCGTCCAACACTTTTACAGCACTGTTTATGATGGTTTCATCACTGGCCTGAGCCAGCTGTTTGCCTATTTTCTGATGGGTAATATGCGCTGTGGCATGAGGCACCACATGCCTTGGCTTACGGCCGAAGCGTTTTATTCTCTTCTTTTCACGGCGAAGAAGCCATTGGTTATATTCAGGATAGCTGGTATCGGTTCGCTCCTCGTAGGCAGCCAGCAGCCTGAGTTGCACCTGGGTATCGCGTAACTGGCCGGCCAGCTTATACAATTGCCTCACCCTGTGTTTAATATAGATATGTTCATCGGTATCGTGGAGGCATAATTGCTGAGCCAGCTTATTAAAAGCACGCAGTTTTTTGATGCTCAGGCGGAGTTCATGAACCGACGCCGAGTCAGCGTGATCAAGGCAAAGCTCGAGAAAATGTTCGATATTGCGATGCTGGTGCAGATAATACTCGTGTATGGATTCGTAAGGCGGCATGTGTCAGTTGGAGTTTGAGTTCAGCATCCGGGAGCCGGGGAAAGCTGGCACTGAATTATACCCAAAGTTAGTAATTTTTATGAAATCTCACTCAAAACATCAGTTAGCAACGGCTTGTGGTATCGAACCTTTAACTAATTTAGCAGGTTTTAGGCAAAATTCACTTATGCAAGGAATTACAAAAGCATTTTCCATACTGCTTATCCTGTTTTTCATAGCAATCTCCCCCTCTGCAGCACAATCCTTCCATCTTACCGGCCGGGTTATTGACTTTGAGACCCGGTACGCTTTGGCTTTTGTAAGTATACAGATCAATAACGGTCCCGAAGGAGGCATTTCGGATATCGACGGCAAATTTACCGTGAAGTCGGGCTACCCGATTCAAAAGCTAAAAATCAGCTATATTGGCTACGAACCCATGGAGTACCTGCCTGAGAACAGCGGGAATGACATAGTGATACGGATGAAGAAAACAGCCTATGAACTGGCCGAAGTAGTGATTAAACCCGGCATTAACCCTGCCGACCGTATTATCCGAGCCGTAATAGCAAACCGTTTCATCAACGACCACGAGCACCTGCCGTCCTTTTCCTATACTTCGTACGAGAAAACCGTTTTCGGGCCCGAATCGGACAGCATCCCTCCTATTGACAGCCTTCAAACGGATTCGACCTTTATCAAGGCAAGCCGGTTTTTCAAAAAAAAACACCTCTTCCTCATGGAAAGTGTGGTGAAAAGGAACTTTAAATTCCCTTCCGAAAACTATAACAAAGTTATCGCAAGCCGGGTCTCAGGTTTTAGCGACCCCTTGTTCGTATTCCTGATGTCCCAGATGCAGTCCACAACCTTTTATACCGATGTGATACGGATTGTTGGCAAAGATTATATTAACCCTATATCCAACGGCTGTTTCAGCAAATATTATTTTGAAATTCAGGATACGCTTATCGAATCCTATCCGTATGATACCACCTACCTGATTACCTTCAGGCCTTTGCTGAAAACTCACTTCGACGGCTTAAAAGGATCCGTCTCCATCAGCACCCATGGCTATGCCATACGGAATGTGATTGCCATTCCGGCTGTTGACCAGGGGATGTTTTCGGTAAAAATTCAGCAGATGTACGACTTTATCGATAGCACGCATTGGTTTCCGGTTCAGCTGAACACGGACCTGATTTTCAAAAACAGCGAAATAGCTATTGACAGCACCAAAAATGCTAAACTGAAAATGACCGGCAGGGGTAAGAGTTACATCTCGGATATCAATCTGGATCCCAAACTCCGACGCGACCAGTTCGGGGTTTACGAAGTGGATGTGTTGCCTGATGCATACAGGCAACCGGAAGAAACCTGGAACAGGTACAGGCTCGATTCGCTCACCACCCGCGACCGCAGTACCTACCGGTTCATGGACAGCCTGGGAAAGGTGAAGAACTTTGATAAACTGGGCCGCAAACTCAACTCCATGATGAGTGGTGCCGTTTCGTTAGGCTATTTCGACCTTTACCCCGACAATTTGTTCAGGGTAAATCATTATGAAGGTTTCCGTACAGGCTTGAAACTGTCAACTTCCGACAGAGTCAGTTCATGGTTCAAACTAGGCGGTTATGCGGCATATGGCTTCAAGGATAAGAAATACAAGTATGGGGTCGACGGAAGCCTGACTTTCGACCGTTTCAGGAATTTCCGGCTGAAAACAGCTTTTTATGACGATATTGACGAAGCGGGGGCTGATGATGTGCTGGCGCAGGAACGCAGCCTGCTGAACCCAACAAGTTTCCGTGAAATCCTGGTCGAACGTATGGATCATACCCGTTGCTATAAGCTGGCCATCAGTTCAAGGGTATTTAAATACCTGACCCTGGGGGCAGGGGTTGCAGTTTATAAACGGAATCCGTTATACACCTATAGTTACATTCGCGCTGCCAACGAAAACATACGGCTGACCTCTTCCGACTTCTCTTTTTCTGAAGTATCCCTCTTTATGAGTTACGCTTTCGGTGAAAAATTCATACGGAATAATAATGCTGCCATCTCGCTGGGTACCAGGTATCCCATTATACAATTTTATGCCGGCCATGGCTTTAATGGCTTCCTTAACGGACAATACTCCTTTAACCGTTTTGATATCAAAATAAACAAATCCATTTTTACCCCTTTTGTTGGTACTACTTCCATCACTATAGAAGCCGGTTTGATCGACAGGGACATTCCTTACGTGAACCTCTACAATGCCAGGGCATCGTATAAGCCTTTTACCCTGTATTCGCCCGGAAGCTTTGCCACCATGCGGATGAATGAATTTACCTCCGACCGGTATGCATCCCTTTTTATTTCACATAATTTCGGGACATTGCTGTTCCGCTCCAGGTATTTCAATCCCGAACCCGAACTGGTAACCAACTTTGGCATAGGATCGCTGAGCCATCCCGAAAACCATGAGGGACAAACCCTCAGGAGTTTCAATAAAGGGTACTGCGAATCAGGCATAGCTATAAACAAGGCTATACGTTTTGGACTCACCGATATAGGATTCGCCTGGCTGTACCGGTACGGAGCCTACGCTTTGCCTTCCTTTAAAGACAATTCAGCCTGGAAGATTGCTTTTGACTTCATGTTTTAACAAAACATTCTGACGTTCACCATAATTTGAAAATTTTGTATTTTTGTAAAAAATAAAAGGAAATGGTTGCATTTGCCGAGAAATACATAAACCCATTTACCGATTATGGCTTTAAGAAAATATTCGGCGAAGAGCTGAATAAGGACCTGTTGATGGATTTCCTGAACGAACTTTTAAAAGACGAACAGGGTCCCATCAGGCAGCTCACATATTTAAAGACAGAGCACCCCGGAACCTCAGAGACTGACCGTAAGGCAATTTTCGACCTGTACTGTGAAAATGAAAAGGGTGAAAAATTTATTGTCGAATTACAAAAGACCAAACAAAATTTCTTTAAGGACCGTACCGTTTATTATTCCACCTTCCCTATACGCGAACAGGCCAAACGGGCCGATTGGGACTTTGAACTCCAGGCTGTTTATACCATTGCCATCCTTGATTTCGTTTTCGATTCGGATAAGGCTGAACCTGAAAAGTTCAGATACGATGTTAAACTAAAAGACACTGAAACAAACATTGTTTTTTATAATAAGCTGACATTCATTTACCTGGAAATGCCAAAGTTCAATAAAACCATTCAAGAACTGGAAACCAGGTTTGATAAATGGCTGTATGTCATCAAGAACCTGAATAAGCTCGACAGGGTTCCCGATGAACTCAGAGAACGGATATTTGATAAGTTATTTGCTGCAGCCGAAATTGCCAGGTTTACCCCCGAGCAGGTTCGCTCTTATGAAGATAGCCTGAAATATTACCGGGATTTGAAAAATTCATTGGATTTGGCCAGGGAAGAAGGAAAACAGGA
>CAIPFN010000072.1 GCA_903864265.1 uncultured Bacteroidales bacterium
GTATTGAAGGTCTGCACGCCAAGTTCGGCAAAAGTCCAGAGGGAGAAGTTATTTTTTTTATCCTGGGGAGGAACAACTTGTTTAAAGGCAAGTAAATCGCCGACTCTTCCTTTAACGGCACTAAAGATTGTTTGTCCAGGATTCTTATCTTTTGAATTCAGCTGTGCATATTCAATTTCTTCCGAAAGTTTTAAATTATAGTAAAATTCCAGTTGTACGTTGGTGTACATCTGGCTAACCCTTATAAAAGTAAACTGAGGATCAACGAACGAATGGGATGAAACTTCCTTTGATGGCCTTGCAGAAAGTTGCTCAATGTTATGGCGGTCCGCGAAGGTTAAGTATCCTTTTGCTGCATCAGGCTTTACATTATGTTTCGAACTTTTATCCGAAGAAATATTGCTTGTTCTTTTTGAATGTGCATCAGTAGGACTTCCAGTCCTATCAACTGAAGAATACTGCTCTTTGGGGACATGGAGTACAGGCTTGGTTATTTCAGTCCTGACCGGCTGGGTGTACTTGCCGTTTTGTGCTACATTGTAAGTGTCATCCTTGCGTCCGAGTAGGAAATAAATGCTTAAGATAAGCGCAAGCGATGCAGCTGCCGAAACAGCATAATATACAATACTGCGCAATGGAATTACCGTGTGTTTCAGGCTGCTTTTTTTCTTGAATACTATATCTGTTTCTGCACTGAGGATGCTGAGTTTATAGAGTTTATGGTCCTTATCAAGATGCGGGTTATATTGCATGAACTCTGCAAACTGAAGTTTTTCGTCGGGACTCAGGTCGTCTTCGATTTCCCGGGCCATATAGGTTTCAAACGTATCTTCATTTATGCCGGCCAGAGAAATTGCTTTTTTCTTTAGTGATGCCTTATCTTCAAATGTGAGTATTTCTTCGGGTGACAAATGAGCGACCAAAAACAATCTGCGTTCCTTTTCAAACTGGGGATTGATGCTGATAAATTCCTCAATAGCTTCAAGTTGTCCTGCGTCCAGCAATCCTTCCGTTTCAGTAATCAGGTATTCCTCATAGTTCAGTTCATTAATTTTGGATGTAGCGAATACCTGGTTTTTTTTTAAGGACGACTTCTTCTCAAACACAATATCCTGATCAGTGATCAGGGAAACCGCTTCAAACTCGTTAAATGCAGCCTTAAGTTCATAATTTTGCTCAAGGAATAGCCTTAATTCCTCAGCCTCTTCCGGGCTTAGCTGCCCTTCATGGAAGTCGAGGAAATAGGCTTCGTAATTATCCCTGTTGATTTTCATTTTGTTGGTCTTTTGTAAACTAGATTACCAGGTCGAGGCTGCCAATATATTGTTTCAGAAAAGTGCGCGCCCTGAAAATATATACTTTTACCTGGGATTCATTGAGTTGCATAATGTTACCGATTTCTTCGTAAGAGTACCCTTCGTAGTCGCGGAGCATAACTACCGATCGCTGCATTTCGGGAAGTTTTGCAACTGCCTCGTTAATAACTTCTTTCAGGTCGTTGTAAGTGCCGGGTGATTCATCGTGTCTTTCGATATAACTGTCTTCAATGGAACTCAGGCGTTGGTTTTTGCGTATGTGGTCGATCATGGTATGATAGGCCGTGGTGAAAAGGTAGGATCGTGCTTTCTCGTATGATATATCCTTCACTCTTTCCCACATCCTTACGTACGATTCCTGAACAATATCCTGGGCGGTATCCCTATCCTTAATATTCTTCAGGATGAAGCGGTACACTCCGTCAGAGTATAGGTCGGCACACGAATTGTACTCGGCTGTAGTCATGTTCCTGAATTTCGGTTTTTACGTTGAGATTATAGTACGTTTTAAGGCAGTATAAAGTTACAAAGAAAATGAAATCATTTATTAATTGTGGTCGAACAAATCGCCTAAATGCAGGAATCCTCCGGGATTATCATGCAAATAGGAAGAGTTTTTTTTGATCAAATCATAAAGAGCATTTTATTAATGATAAAGGATGGCTATGCAACCGTATATTCGGTTATACCGAAAATTAAAAAACCTGGCAGATCGTCTGACTGCCAGGTTAATTGATATTGGCGGATGATAAAAAGTAAAGGCCCGCCAAAAGGATCTGAAATTAAAATTTATACTGCACTCTAAGCGTTAATACATTATCCTTTTGATCCTTATTGAATCCTGCCAGGTTTTTGGAGGTTTCATTTTTAACCAGGTCAAAATAAAGTACAAAGCGGAGGTTTTGGTTTACATCAGTTACAAAGCCCAGGCCCCAGGTTGTGTATGCAATATCAGTACCCGTGGTTGTTTTGGCTGACGTGGCTTTCAAGCCGATGTTATCACCGGAGATTTTCGTGTTAGGATCGTAGAAATCGTATTTTATTACAAAGGAGTGTTTATTTCCCGGCAGGGTTTGTACCAGGTAAAAAGTTCCTCCTGCGAATTTCCGGAGGTAAAGCGAATAGTCAATAGCTGCCGACGGACTCAGGCTGGATTTATCCGAACCGGGTTGATCGCCGCTCATATAATCGCCGCGGAAAGTTGTTTTTCCGAGTAGGGTGTTAAAACTGAATTGCCCATCCAGCCCCAGGTAGCTACGTTTGACATACTTCCCGGGTATGGTATCTTCCATATGCTGGCGGAATGCCTGTACTCCGTCGAAATCGCCCATCTCATAAACATCTTTCTTTGCCTGGTAAACTGAACCGTTGTAGTAGGAAAGCCCGATACCATAGGTTAAATTATGTCTCTTATCCGTTTCCGAATACCCGATCCGTCCAATGAAATCAAGTTTGTCATCTGATTCGGATGCCGTACCGTTTCCATTAAAAAGCCCAGCCTCAATTTTTATAGGATGAAATACCGATTTCCCCGGCAGTTGAAAAGTTAAGGAAGCACCGAGGTCGCGTTCGCCAGGAAAGAGCGTTTGAGTGACTCTGGCCAGTTCAGGGCTTTCACGAAGGCTTGCCGAGTAGGACAATTCCTGGCCGAAAGGACGAAAGAATATACCCCCTGTGAGACTGAAAGCCTTCAGCCATGGCTCCTTAACACTGAAATAAGCATCCCGGACGGTGAACCCTTTATCGTTAACATTGATCTGAAGCACGTAGGACGATAAATTGCCGTTATAGGCTACTTTCAGGTATCCCCTGCGAACCAGGAAACGCTGGGCGGAAGCCGTTGCAAAATCTCCGCCGTCAAAGGATTTGGCCCCCAGTGTGTCAGCGAACTGATATTGTGCCTGAATGTAACCCGAAATTTTTATTTTTTCCAGCACCTGGATTGTTTTGGCCAGTTTAGCAACTGTTACTGCCAGTGAATCGGCAGAGGGTTGAACCGGTTTTTGTGCTACAAGTTCACATGCGGCAAGCATAAAGAGGAGGGAAAGGAGTGTTGAATAAACGTATTTCATTAACATTGTATAAGTAATAAATTAGGAGTTGTATTTATGCCTGAAGAATGAATCCTCAAGCCTGCACCGACTTAAGGAACAGGCCTGGGATTTCAGTACTTCCTATTTGATTTTGGCTTTTTCGGATTCAATCTGGTTCGGCTTTAATTGGACATACCCGGCCTCATTCACATATTTTTGTCCATCGGTAAGTATCCATTCCAGGAATGCCCGGATTGATTCTTTAACAGGAGCCCCTTTTGAGATCAGGTACAGATCACGCGCAGGTGGTGAAGGGTATTTCCCATCCCGAATGGCCAGCATCACTGAGTCGAGGCTGGAATAGAAGTTTTCATCTGCATCCATCCTTCCGTTGCCATTCAGGTCGATGGGCAGAACGTCGACGCCCGGGTAGGGTTTACGTGATTTGATGTCGAAGGCATAAATCACATTATTGTAGCCTATGCCCAGAGGATCATTTTTAACGGCATCGGAAATGCCGGGATCACCAAATACGCCTAATCCTTCAATGCTTTCCTGGTTCTTGCCCAGATATTTCCCCCACATTTCGGCAGCTCCGCAGGCATCGGAACGGGTAAATACATTTATTTTGTCATGACCCGCTTTGGCGGTAAGCTGGTTCCATTCGGTTATTTTTTTATTGATAAAAATATCCGTAAATTCAGTCTGGGTTACCCCACGGGCTTTCAGTGCGACCAGGTGAGGGTTTTTAGCGCTGACCATAGGAAGCACGGCATCGCGCGAAACGGCAATAAACCAGGCTCCTTTCTGAACTTCCTCGGGAGAAACCGAACGCGAAAACATGGCCAGGTCAACCATTCCTGAAAGTACATCCGTCATGCCTTTGCCGGCACCGCCGGCCGAAATGTCAATGGTTACCTCCGGATGCAGTTTCTGGTATTCTTCGGCCCATTTAACTGCAAGGGGATACAGTGCAAATGCTCCTGAAACCGAAATGGTGCTTTTCGATTCTTTTTGCTTGCAACCTGTCGGAATGTAAATCAGGATGACCAGGATCAGACTGTAAATACCAATTCTTCTTTTCATAATGCTTTCGGATTTACTGGGTTTAAATGTTAATTGTATGGTTTTCTTTTGTAAACCTATTATCACTCATGAGGATAAGAGGAAATGTTGCAAATTTATACTTTAAATACGTAGGTTTAGTGTACATTTGCATGAAAAATTCCAGCTAGAAACATGAAAAATTGTAGGTCAGGATGTTAAATAACCCGTTAATATTGTCCGACAGCCGTCACAGTCGTTATGATTGCAATCAATGTACATTCAGGGCATTGAGTTGCAATCATATGGCGCCTGAAGAGTTTGAACTCATACGGCGAACCTCTCAGCAATTGTTATTTAAAAAAGGAGAGACCATACTGAAACAGGGGGCAAAGGCATCGAACCTTGTATATCTTCACAAAGGGATAGTAAAGTTTAACTTTGAGAACGAAGCCGGCAAGAGTGTGATCCTCACTATAGTTACCGGGCCGATATTGCTGGGGGGAGCTAATCTTTTTTTTAAGGAAATAAATCTTTTTTCGCTCATAGCGCTCGAAGAATGTGAAGCCTGCCTGATCGACAGCAAAGCCATGAAAAAGCTTTTAATGACCAATGGCAAATATGCCATCATGATGTTCGAGGAATCAACGGAGATGTTCAAGTCAGCCATTTTTAATTTTATAAGTTTGGCACACAAGCAGGTACATGGCCGTATAGCCGATATAATTTTGTACCTGGCCGACCAGGTGTATAAGAGCCATAAGTTTACCATTTCGTTTACCAAAAAAGAAATTTCGGAATTTGCAGCCTGTTCGCACGAAAATGTGATCACCACCCTTTCGAAGATGAGTAAGGAAGGTATTATTTCGTTTGAAGGGAAAGTGCTCGAAATAAAAGACTACCAGAAACTTCTCGAAATCAGCAAACGCGGTTAAGTGCCGGAGACCGAAACAAAACGCAAACACTATGTTATCACAAAAAACAAGATATGCAATGCTGGCACTTACCCGCCTGGCCCGTGAAGTGGGCAACGGGGCCATACTGATAAGCGACATCGCCCGTTCCGAAAATATCCCTCAGCGTTACCTCGAAGCCATACTTCTGGATCTGAAGAAACTGGGCATGCTGGGCAGCAAACTTGGTAAATCGGGCGGGTATTTCCTGATACGGAAACCGGAAGATATCAACCTTTCGGAAGTGGTGCGCCATTTTGAAGGACCTATCGCGCTGGTGCCCTGTGTTTCGGAAAAAGCCTACCAGCCCTGCGAATTTTGCAAGGACGAAACGAAATGCAATATGAAAAAAGTGTTTAAGGACATCAGGGACTATACCTATGAGAAACTGCAGCAGACGACCCTGCTTAGTTTGATGCAGGATTAGGCTGGTAAAGAATTAAAGAATTCGGGAAATACAAGAAAGTTGTTTTCGTTTGAAAACTTAAAACAATGTTATTCATATTCGGAACTTTCAATTAATAACAGATTCGCTCAGCGCCCATTTTAAGACGATAAGGGTTAACAGACTGAAAAGACAAGAATGAGAATTCAGATAATTATAGTATTTTTGTTATCATCTTTACGGTCATAAGCGAATTTAACACAAAATACCTCAACCCTTTTACCGATTACGGTTTCAAGCGGCTGTTTGGCGAAGAACCCAACAAAGACCTTTTGCTCGACTTTTTGAACGAGCTCCTTCGTGAAAACGAAGGGGAAATAAAGGAGCTTTCGTACCTTCCAAACGAACGGCTGCCGCTCACTCTGGGCGACCGCAGAGCCATTTTCGATTTGTATTGCACCAACGAAAAAGGCGAGAAATTCATTGTTGAATTGCAGAAAACGAAACAGAAATACTTTAAGGACCGAACGCTCTACTATTCGACCTTTCCCATCCAGGAACAAGCCGTACTCGGGGAAGAATGGAATTTTAAACTGAAAAACATTTATACCATCGCCATCCTTGATTTTGTGTTTGATGAAGATAAAGACGAAAAGGTTAAATTCCGTTACGATGTAAAGTTATCGGACATTGATACAAAGAAGGTTTTTTACGACAAACTGACGTTCATTTACCTGGAAATGCCCAAATTCAGTAAAACAGAGGATGAACTGGAGACCCGTTTCGAAAAATGGCTTTTCGTACTAAAAAACCTGAATAAACTGGACCGCATTCCCGCTAAATTGAAAGAAACTATTTTTATGAAGTTATTTGAAACGGCCGAGGTAGCCCGGTTTGACAAGGAAGAGTTCCGCAGCTACCAGGAAAGCCTGAACGCATATCGGGATCTTAAAAATTCCATCGACACCGCTTTGGAAGAAGGGATTACAATAGGGGAAATCAGGGGAGAAATCAGGGGAGAAATCAAGGGCGAAATCAAGGGAAAAATCAAAATTGCAAAGGAAATGATCAAAGAAGGGCTTGATATCTCATTAATTGCAAAGCTCACCGGCTTAACAGCAGGCGAAATAGAAGCTTTGGGGAAAGATTAACTCATGATCTCAC
>CAIPFN010000073.1 GCA_903864265.1 uncultured Bacteroidales bacterium
CACTTTACAGAATCACAGCCAACATTATTTTAACAAACCGCCGTATGCCGAACGGCACGTACGGTGGTGTGAGAGGACAGTAAGGGAAATAATCCCTTACTTCCTACTCGATTGCCAGTCCATTGCGCATTTCGGTTGTAAAGAGTGGAACAGCAGAATTTCAAACGGTACAAGGGCAGGGTGAGGTTTTGTGAGCAAAGATTAATTCAAATACTGCATACCGATGCCCGTCAACAAAACCCTCTCGTCAACGTCCCTTGAGGAGAGGGTAGGGTGAGGTGTTTTGAGTGTCTTGTCCTTCTTCGTTCACGAGTAACCCCAAACCCCTAAAGGGGCTTATTGTAGACAAGCATTACACTCACTCTTCACTCTTCACTCTTCACATTCTCGCCATAAACGCATCCTTCACATGATTCAACACTACCTTACCTCCTCCCAATAGTATCCCTATCACATCGAAACGGGTTTCGCCTTTGAATTCCGAATATTGAATATAGGCATCAGCCGTGCGGACAATGGCTTTCATCTTGGCCGGCTTTACTTCCATCTCAGGCTCGCCGTAATAATCGGTGGTACGGGTTTTTACTTCCACTATCACCAGCCATTCGCCATCGCGGGCAATAATATCGATTTCGTCGTGGCCAAAATGCCAGTTCCTTTTCAATATTCTGTAACCTATATTCCGGAGGTGCTTTTCGGCCAGGTCTTCACCGATTTTGCCAAGGTCGTTGTGATCTGCCATGGGATGGAGGGGATTGAAGGGATTGAAGGGATTGAAGGGATTGATGAGATTGAAGGGATTGATGAGATTGAAGGGATTGATGGATGTACGAGTAGACGAGGAGACAAGGCGAGGGGCGACAAGGAGAAAAGGGGAGGGGGCTCACTTTAAGAATAAGCTTATGAGAGAAAGAACGATATAGATAAACACAAAGAAACCAAAGAAGAAAAAAATGGGTTTGAGTATTCTGAGCAGCCTGGCAGGGTTGCTGGCAGTGCTGGCTTCTGTGGCAAACTGTAAAGTAACTCTATCCGGTGCAATATACAGTTGTACAACGCGCCCCATGATCAGGGCCCGGTTATCGGCTATATGCCCGGCCGGGAAATTAAAACATACGGGTATACCTGCTTCCCTGGCGTATTCTGAAATAATCTGTTCGGCAGTTTTACCGAACGGAATGGCATTGTCGTTCATCTTCGTCATCGCTCCCACTATCAGTCCTTTTATTCCCGATAACCTGCCGTTTCGTTTCAGGTTCATCATCATGCGATCGATATGATAGAGGTATTCGTCGAGATCTTCGATAAATAAAATCTTACCCTCAGTATCAATATCCGAAGGCGATCCGGTGAGCGAGCAGAGTATGGAAAGGTTGCCGCCAGTAAGCTCTCCGGAAACATAGCCTTCCGTATTCATGGGATGACTGCCGGTTTTATAGTCCAGGGCTTCGCCAAACAAAGCCTTGCGCAAGGATAGAATGGCGGCCTCCGAACCTTCATCCGTAAAATTGATCGGCATGGTCGCATGCAGTGTTTCTATGCCGGTTTGGGTTTGAATATGCGAATGCAGAACGGTGATATCGCTGTAGCCCACTATCCACTTGGGATGCTGCTCAAAAGTGCTGAAGTCGAGACTATCGATGATCCTCACCGTTCCATAACCGCCCCGCGCACAAATTATCGCCCTGATCTCCCTGTCGTCCAGCATCATCTGTAAATCTGAAGCTCTTTCCTCGTCGGTTCCCGAATACTGGTTCTCTTCACCGAACAAATGCATACCGGTAACCACCTGCAAGCCCCACGAACGGAAAGTGCTGATGGCGGCATCCATTTCGGAAGGAGTCACCTTGCGCGCGGTTGCCACAACCGCTATTTTATCACCGGCTTTCAGATAAGGAGGACAAATCATACTCATAGCTTCTAAACATCAAAAGTAATGAATCGCATTGAATCCGTTGATTCTACTCTTAAAATGAATCATGCATAAAAAAACAGTATGTATTAAATCGATAAGAAACCGTTTCTATCCAATACATCAGATAATTTTGATTTTCAGCATTTCCCCTTCCGGGATCAGGGAATAACATTGAAAACCGCAGCAAATGAGTTTTTAATCAGCCACATTTATTTAATGTTAAATTCAACTTTATGAAAGGAGGAAACTAAGGTCCGAAGAAAGGAAAAGAAGCATGTTTACCAAAGATTCAGGTAATACATAACCGTTACCACCCAATACTGTTTAACTGCCCCTCAAACCTAAACCCCGAAACCTGAAGCCAGGACAAAAAAACCCATTCCAAATCCTGAGCTATTCAGTATCTTTGCACCCTGTTTTTACCCGGAGGATACACATGTCAGATACCAATTCCAAGACTTTTAAACGTTATACTGTTACTTCTGCTTTACCTTATGCAAATGGCCCTATCCATATCGGCCACCTGGCCGGAGTATATATTCCGGCTGATGTTTATGTGCGCTATCTGCGTGCCAACAGGCGGGATGTACTCTTTATTGGCGGTAGCGATGAGCATGGTGTTCCAATCACCATCAGGGCGGCTAAAGAAGGCATTACACCTCAGCAGGTGGTAGATAAATATCATGGCATCATCAAACAATCCTTCATTGAATTGGGTATTTCCTTTGATATTTACAGCCGTACTTCGGCTCCCATACACCATGAAACGGCTTCGGCTTTTTTCAGGAAACTTTACGATAACAACCAGTTCATCGAAAAAGTAAGCGAACAATATTATGATGTGGAGGCTCAGCAATTCCTGGCCGACCGCTATATCACGGGAACCTGTCCGCGCTGCGGCAACGAACGTGCCTACGGCGATCAATGCGAAAGCTGCGGATCCACTCTCAACGCTACCGATCTGATCAACCCGAAATCGGCCCTGAGCGGAAACATACCCGTGATGAAGGAGACAAAACACTGGTTCCTGCCCCTCGATCAGTATGAAAGCTGGCTGAAAGAATGGATACTGAACTCGCATCGCGACGACTGGAAAACAAATGTATATGGACAGTGTAAATCGTGGCTCGACAGCGGCCTGCAGCCCCGTGCCGTTACCCGCGACCTCGACTGGGGCGTTCAGGTCCCTGTGGATGGAGCCGAAGGGAAGGTGCTGTATGTATGGTTTGATGCTCCTATTGGCTATATTTCCGCTACCCGCGACTGGTCGGCACAAACAGGTAAGGACTGGGTTCCGTACTGGAAATCGGACGATACCAAGCTGGTACATTTTATAGGGAAAGACAATATTGTTTTCCACTGCATTATTTTCCCGGCCATGCTCAAGGCCGAAGGCACCTATATCTTACCCGAAAATGTTCCCGCCAACGAATTCCTGAACCTCGAAGGCGATAAGATTTCAACCTCTCGCAACTGGGCCGTCTGGTTACACGAGTACCTGGTCGATTTCCCGGGCAAACAGGATGTATTGCGCTACACCCTGGCTGCCAATGCACCCGAAACCAAGGATAACGACTTTACCTGGAAGGACTTTCAAACCCGCAATAACAGCGAGTTGCTGGCCATTTTTGGCAATTTTGTAAACCGCACCCTGGTTCTGACGCATAAATATTTCGGGGGCGTAGTACCTGCCATGGGCGAAGTGAACGATATTGACCGTCAGGCCATGTCCGAAATAATCGAATTTCCGGCGCGCATTGCAACGAGTATCGAAACCTACCGCTTCCGTGAAGCCTTGAACGAAATGATGAACCTGGCCCGACTGGGTAATAAGTATCTGACCGAAACCGAACCCTGGAAGAATTTTGCTTCCAATCCCGAAAAGGTTAAAACCAACCTGAATATATCGTTACAGATTTGTGCGAACCTGGCGATTCTGTGTGAGCCTTTCCTTCCCTTTACCTCGGCAAGCCTGTTGGGCATGCTTAATTCGGAACTGGAACCCTGGGCCGAAGCCGGAACCTGCACCTTGATGCAGCCGGGCCATATGCTGAATTCACCTGCCTTCCTTTTCGAACGTATTGAAGATGAAGCCATAGCGGCACAGGTTAAAAGGCTTACGGATACCAAGGCCGAAAATGCAGCCGAAAACAGCGTTGTTGCTCCTGCTAAACCTGAAATCACTTACGACGACTTTACCAAACTCGATCTGAGAATAGGTACTATTACCGAAGCCGTGAAAGTGCCTAAGACCGCGAAGCTACTAAAGCTTACTATCGATACAGGAATGGATCAGCGAACCGTAGTGTCGGGTATTGCCGAACATTATACTCCTGAACAGGTCATTGGGCAGAAAGTAGTGCTGCTGGCCAATCTGGCCCCACGCAACCTGAAAGGCATTGAATCGAAAGGGATGATACTGATGGCTGAAAACAAGGAGGGAAAACTCTGTTTTGTTTCACCTACCGAAGAATTTGGGAACGGGAGTGAGGTGCGGTAGGTTTCAGGAGATTGATGGGATTGATGGGATTGATGTGATTGAAGAGATCGAGAGGATTCGGGTTTACCGCTCATCGACTTTAATCCATATGTAACAGCACAATCCATTACTTTTGTATTTCTCCGGTTGGCCTGATGTTCCTGGCACTTTGATAATACTGGCGTGACAATTCCACAGATTAAAGTTCGCAGTTCAGCATTCTGTATTTTTTGACCAACTCCCTTGTGTATAAGTTTTGCAGTGACTGTTGGAGTTTATACGTATTTTTATAAATAATTATTAGCCAATAAAACGATGAATTTAAAAAATATACAAACCGAAATTGATGCCAGCTTTCTGTATAAAATCCTTGCCGACAACGAAGAAGATCCCAATGTAAAAGATGTCTTTTCGCAGATGAGTGAGATAGAGCAGGGGCATGCCCTGGCTTTTATGAAGAAAAGCAATATGGACATCTCTTTAATGCCGCCACCTTCGGTAAGGGCCAGGATTTTAAAAACTATAGGAAAGGTTTTAGGCTATAACTACCTCTTAGGGGCTCTCCTGGATACGGAAAAAAGCATTTCTTCATCCATCGTAAGTGCCAGGAAGAAAAGCAATACAACACCTTCGTTGTCGGATACAGCTCATGTTTCCATTCTCACCAATATTCTGAATAACCACCCCAAAATATCCGGTTCAAGCCTGGCCCGTTTCGAAAAACGGCATAGGTCGGTTGGCGGCAATGCTTTACGGGCGGCGGTGTTAGGTGGAAATGACGGGCTGGTTTCCAATTTCAGCCTGGTGATGGGTATTGCCGGCGCCACCGCAGGGCAACAGGGCGTTCTGCTGGCAGGACTGGCCGGTTTGCTGGCCGGCGCTTTATCGATGGCATTGGGTGAATGGATTTCGGTGAAAAGCTCACAGGAACTCTCCGAAAACCAGATGCAACTGGAAATGGATGAACTGGAAGCCAATCCCGCCGGGGAGGAAAAGGAACTGGCCTTGATTTATATGTCGAAAGGCATACCCGAAGCACAGGCCCGCACCATGGCAAAAGATATTATCTCGGACAAAGATATGGCCCATTCTATTTTAGTTAAGGAAGAACTGGGCATTAATGTGGAAGAGCTGAAAGGCTCCGCTGTTGAGGCTGCCATCACATCCTTTTTGCTGTTTTCGCTGGGTGCCGTTATTCCGGTTGTTCCTTTTTTCTTTCTGTCAGGGATAAAGGCCATTTTATTAAGCACAGTATTGAGTGCCCTGGGGCTTTTCCTGATAGGGGCCTCCATTACCTTGTTTACAGGGAAAAGCGTGTGGTATTCCGGATTCCGTCAGGTTTTATTCGGGCTGGCCGCTGCAGCTATTACCTTCGGGATCGGCCGCCTGATCGGGGTATCGGTAATGGGATAAGAAAACGTTTAACCCATTCCTGCAGTTTACAGGCTGCATCCCGTTGATTTCTTCGCCAAAAAGCGATTAAACCCAATGTCGGTGACCGGATTAAGCTATTTCTCTTCAAATACTATCATACCTTAAAGGGTAATTGAAATAAGATGTTTAAATTCCAGCAACTGCGAAAATAGGAATACTCTTTTAGCTGATCATCTGTTTGCACCATGCTTTCCGGTTTGAGAATATAACAACCGGGTAAAATTTCAAACTACTTTTCCCCACCCGAAAATCTTAAGTATCTTTGAGGCTGCCTTGAAAACAAATCTCCCCATATGGAAAGTGGCGGATGTATAAGCCTGATTTTCCGGAAAAAGGCAGCACTAATCCTTAATAATCAACACTATGGATATCCTGGCAATAATCAGAAAACAGATTTCAAAGTTACAGAACCAGCCCGATAAAACGGAATTTGCACTGGGCGAAATCAAATTCAACAACAGCGATTGCCAGGTTTTATCGCAATCAGGAGTTAAGTTTGAACTGATTGTGGATTTGCAGAACGGGGGCGGGCAGGCTGAATATTCGCTTCATGTGATGGATGAGGATATTTTCCCCTCACTCGACGGTATTCGGGTGCCCTGGGACCGCAATGCCTATGCCTGTTTGCTTCAGGTTGAAAATGAACTTAAGTTCTACGATCCTAAGGACACGGTGGAGCATAAGAAGTATACCCGCGAAGGCATGATTAAAAGGGTAATGGACGAACGCCGCCAAAAGGCTGATAAAGCCAGGTACCGCATCAAATGGGCCTCGAATATACACGGCGATCATATTCTTATGAGTGATACGGGTGTGAAATACAAGGTTTTCCTGCGCGATTTCGAAAATGAAACCGGATACAGCGACAGCATGGATTCACGCCTGAATAAACTGGGCACCACCAAGCATATCATGTTTGCCTTCCGAAAACTGAAAGAGGACCGGGCCTTGTACGATAAGCTGAAGAAGACGTTTCCCTTCATCGAAATCTACTGTAACCCTCTCAACGAATACAAAATCACCTGGCACTACCCTCATCCATTGCCGGTTGATGAGCAGCTGCTGATATCGAGGTATTTTAAGAAATCAGCTTTTATAGAAGATTCAGAGCGAAAAAATTTCCTTGGATTTATAGAAGAGGCCCGGCAGTTCCCTCATATACGCATCCGACCCGAGGTACCCGAAAAAATTGAAGCGGCTTTCGAAGAAGAAGTGCTCGACGATTTACGCAACTCCTATAAGCCTGATTATTCAGCTATTAAGGGGGAGTTGTATCCTTATCAGGAGGAAGGAATTGCCTTTGCCCTTTTCCGCAAAGCCACCATCATAGCCGACGAAATGGGCCTTGGGAAAACCATACAGGCTATTGGCACGGCCATACTTAAGAAAGATATATTCGATTTCAGGAAAACCCTGGTGGTATGTCCGGCTTCGCTGAAAGAACAGTGGAAAAAGGAAATCGAAAAATTCACTGACGAAAAGGCGCTGGTTATTGAAGGCCTTCCCGAAGATCGTGAAAAACAATACCAGGACCATCAGCATTACTTTTTCATCATAACTTACGAAACCATTCTGCGCGATCATCAGGCACTCAACAAGGCCGGTTTCGATTTCCTGATCCTCGACGAAGCTCAGCGCATCAAGAATTTTGAAACCAAAACGGCTTCTTCCATTCGCCGGCTTCAGTTTAAGCATGTACTGGTTATTACCGGTACGCCCATCGAAAACAGGCTGATCGATATTTTCTCCATTGTTGGCGCCATCGATCCATACTTCTTCGGACCGCTTTGGGAATTTTCGTACCAGCACTGCCTGTTCGATCCCGAGAAACACAACAAAATCAACGGCTATTATAATCTTCAGAATCTGAACAAACGCCTGGAACCCATACTCCTTCGCCGCGAAAAACGGAAAGTACTCGAGCAACTGCCCAACGTGCAGCAATTCAATGTTCCGGTAAACCTGTCACCTTTACAGGCTGAATACCATGCCTCCTACGCGAAAGGCATTGCGCAGATCATCCGCAAGAAATTTATGACGCCTTACGATCTGCAGAAACTGCAGCTTCTGCTGGCCAGCATGCGTATGGTGTGCGACTCAACCTACCTGATCGACGAGGAAACCAATGAGTCACCCAAACTGGAGGAACTCAAATACATCCTTCTCGAAAAACTCGATGTCGCTAATTCCGAACGCAAGATTATTATTTTCTCCGAATGGATAAAAGTGCACAAACTGATCGGTCAGATTTTGCGTGAAAATAATATTGGATTTGCCGAACTTAACGGGAGCGTTCCGGTAAAATTACGGGGGGAACTGATCCGTAAATTCGAGACCAACCCGCATTGTAAAATATTTCTGTCGACCGAAGCCGGCGGCTCCGGACTGAACCTGCAGGTGGCCGATACTCTGATCAATTTCGAACTACCCTGGAACCCGGCCAAAAAGAATCAACGCATCGGGCGCATTGATCGCCTGGGGCAGAAAAGCAACAAACTCACCATTTTTAATTTCATAACGCGCAACTCCATCGAAGCCCAGATTGCCTCCGGGCTGCTGGTAAAGCAAAACCTGTTCGACGGGGTGCTGGATAGCTCCAGCAGAACCAATGTGGTTGATTTCTCTACAAAAGGCCGCTCCCAGTTCATTCAGCAACTCGAAGAGTTTATTGAGGAAACCGAAAATGTTCAATTAGTTGAGCCGGCTCTGGCTGTAAATGGGAATCCGATACCGGCCCTCGCTGAAAACCTGGCGGAATCCGATACTTTCGATGTTTTGGAAGAGCCGGAAGAAATACTGCCGGAAGTTGAACTGCCTGTGCCTGTAAGTGCGGAACCTCAAAATGCCCGGGCCGAGAAAACCCGGGAGATAGAGCAGGTAATGAACAGTGGGATGCAATTCCTGGCTGGGCTTTTCAAAATGTCGACCGGGAAAGATCTGGGCCTCGAAAATCAAACCG
Source organism: uncultured Bacteroidales bacterium (assembly GCA_903864265.1). Taxonomy (GTDB): domain Bacteria; phylum Bacteroidota; class Bacteroidia; order Bacteroidales; family UBA4417; genus UBA4417. The sequence goes on from CAIPFN010000073.1 coordinate 8,788, forward strand.
TCGAGGTAAACCAGGAAACCGGGGAGATTGTCATGCGTTTTAAACTTCCTGTTTGATGCTTGGCATACGGATATTGACTTGCGGATAAAAAGACGCATTAAAATTCCTGCTGACTTCCTTTGCCTGCCGACATGGAATATACATGTTCTTTCACTTTCTGCGCCCACTTTACATGCGTCAGCGATCGGTCAAAGGTCTGCCAGGGTATGGGTTTCCCGATGGTGAACCGAATAGTCTGGTTTCGTTTCAGGAACATTTCACGGGGCAATAACATAAGTTCAATGTTGGTTTTGATGCCAAAAACCCTTCGCGCCAGATTTATACCGTAAAAAAGCCTTGAATTCCTTCCATGGAAATAAAAGGGTACAATATCTCTCTGGCAGGAAACTGCCCGGCTGATAAAGCTTTTCTGCCATATGCAATCCTGTACCTTACGCTCGTGATGCCTCGATACTTCACCGGCAGGGAAATGGGTGATCGCAATATCGGAGCGGTATATTTTCTCCAGTTCGGTGATATACGTTTTCGAACTGATCCCGTACACATTTACCAGGGCAATATAGGGTCTCAGGTTAGGGATAAATTCAAAAGCCTCGTTTCCAATGGCTTTTAAATCCCCGTACTTTTCAAGCACTGTCTTGGTCAGGCACATCCCGTCGATGATCCCGAACGGATGATTGGCAAGAAAAAAACATTTACCGTTTTCAGGCAGGTTTTCCAACCCCTCCACAACCAGGGTAAGATTGAGTTCTTTAACGATGCTCCTGTGAAAATCAGCGCCTTTGCAGTCCTTGTACTTTTCGAGAATACGGTTCAGCTCATCCTGCCGTATGATCTTTTCCACCAGGCTTACAACGAAACGCGGAAGCTTTTTCAGCATTTCCGAATCACTATCCTTGATGGATGCGGCTACATCAATATATTTCATAGTTTGCCGGTGTGAAGGGGTGATAAATTAGGGATTGAGTCCTGCCATGCAGCCATGTAACACGGCATGCCTGTTAAAATTCCCGGGTTATTGAGTCACTCAACTGCCCGTTGCCGGGATGGACGCACTGAAGCGTTCAAGGATGGAGGCATCATCGATTTCTTTCGAGAGTGTAGCGATGATGGGCATGGGGATATTCATCAGATCGAGTACCAGCAGGCCGTCGAGGGCATCATTAAAACTTGAATCAAGGTTGAATGCGACGATTTTACCGTTCAGACCCAGGTATTTTTTCAGCATAATAGGTATCCCCAGGTCTTCAATATCCACATCCCTTATATGTTTATCCAGTTTGCCCAGGTCCCGGGGTCCCTCCATGAGAATTTCCACATCAATGTTTTCCAGATCGGGAACAAAAGCATTGCGGGGCCGCACAAACTTGGCCAGTTCCTGGTCGTAGTAATGCTGAGTGATATATTCGATCATGAGGCTGCGCGAAAAATGGGAAAAACGGTTGCTGATACTCACCGGGCCGATGAGATAGCGGTATTCGGGATGTTTTAAAATAAAATACAATATGCCTTTCCAAAGGCAATACAGGGACAAGGGTTTCTTCTGGTATTCGGGGATGATGAATGATCGTCCCAGTTCGATGGCCGTGCTCATAACGGGTCTGAAGCCTTCGCTGATCCTGTAGAGACTGTATGTGTAAAATCCTTTGATGCCGTATTCTTCGATGATTTCAGCTCCCATCCCTATACGGTAGGCTCCTACTATTTTGCTGGCATCGCAGTCCCAAATAAACAAATGCCGGTAATAAATATCGTATTCGTCGAGGTCGATTTTTTTATTGGTTCCCTCACCTACCTGTCGGAAAGTATCTTCCCGCAGCCTTCCGATTTCAAGAATAGTAAGCGGTATCTGAGAAGCCGGGGCGCAATATACCTTGAAAGGAGCTACTTCGAAGAGCAGGTTCTCTTCCTCCAGATGCCCGATCTCCGATTGAAGTTCTTCGGCGGGCAAAGGTGCAATGATCTCTTCTGCTTCGGGCAAATGCTCGTCAACCGGCGAAAAGAATTTTTTTACTTCCAGCGAAGTGCCCAGAGCATAGGTCTTGGCACGCAGAAAACGGCCATACCTGTATATATCGCGGAATTCGTCCAGGTCTTTAACCGAGATAGGCTTTCCGATCCGTATCTCAATTGACGACTGTTTCTTATTCCATAATTCGGAAGGTAACTTGAAGGCCGCCAAACTGGGATGAATGAGTCCAAGCAGTTGAAAAAACAGGCTGTTTGTACCTTTGAAATACACGGGAACCACCGGTACATTCGAGTTCCTGATAAACCGTAAAACGGTATTTCCCCATTGCTTGTCGGTAATGTTATTGGAGTTCAGGTCGTATCCCGACACCTTTCCCGAAGGGAATATGCCCAGGCATCCGCCCTGTTGAAGGTGGCTTGCCACATCATCCTGCTGCTCCGGGGTCGACTTGTGCCGCCCTATGGACGAGAAAGCCGTACCCGGCAAAAGAAACTCCTCCAGCCCGCCGAATTTCTTGAGTATGGGATTGGTGAAAATCTTAAAATCAGGACGTATGCCCGAGAATATACGGAGTAGTATTAAATCATCCAGCCCCCCGAACGGGTGATTGGAAACTACGATAAATGGACCCGATTTAGGTATCCGGCTCAGATCTTCAGCACTTACCTCATAGGAAATCTCCAGTTTTTCGAATAGCAGGTCAATAAATGCATGCCCCTTTTCACCGGAGGTTGCCGACATCAGACCCCTGAGCCTGTTAAGCCTTCTGAGGCGCAGCAGGAGTTTTGTTAGATGTAAATTGCGGTTGATGTTCAAAGCGGTGCGAACGGGGGTTAAAGGGTTATTCCGCCCGGATATTTTGACGGTAACGGAAGACAAATATAGAGTAAATTGTGGTTGCTGCCGAAATCCATACATAATGCGCTTTGCACACTGCTCCGGTTTGGGCTACTAACCCAAATGGGTTTCCAACTTAATTCTGCTTTGCTTGTTATGAATTGTACAAAGCATAGTTGAAAAGCGGAAAGGATGTTAAGGGGAAATATTTGTTCTAAGACCTTGGAAATTCTAATTATTAAATTGGGTAAATTTTTAACACCACCCCTTATGAATCAGATAATAACAGGTTTCACTGTACCTTCAGGTGAGGCAAGATTTGGTGAGCACTTCAGGATGAAAGGGGTAACCTTAAATATTTTGGACCTGAAAATATCGGCCAAAGATACAAACGGTGATCTGGCGGTTTTCGTTCAAACGGGATTTACACCCCAGGGCGGACCTCCGTTGCACATACATCTTTACCAGGATGAGTTTTTCTATATACTCGAAGGAGAATACCTGTTCCAGGTCGGGGATGACAAATATACACTCATGCCCGGGGATACCATTTTCCTGCCACGCAACATCAGGCACGCATTTGTTCAGTTAAGCGAAATCGGGAAAGTGTTGGTTTCGTATATGCCGGCCGGGAAAATGGAAGATTTTTTCAAAACTACCGATTCCTGGACATCTCCTCCTTCACTGGAGGAAATAGCCAAAGCATTTGAAGAGCACGATATGAAGGTTGTTGGCCCTCCTTTACAAGCCGGGAATGGGTCAGGGGAATAACAATGAATGGAAAACTTCCCGGGAATTACTCTTTTAATAGCCTGATATTGATTATATTTGTTTTCCTTTTTCTTGTTTAATTTAAAAAAGCATTCTATTATTTGCCTGCATCGAAAATAGCAAACAACCATCTTTATTAAAAAGCAGATATGGCACATTTACCGAATGACAGCGAAGAAGAATATGAAAGACTCCGGATGGAAAATGAGATGAAAAAAGCGAAAATGCTGCTTGAGTATGGTGCACACTTTCCGGAATTGCCAGGTGAAAAATCGTTGGATCCAGCAATAGAAAAAGAATTCCTGGACAATATTGAACAGTTTGAAAAAAACTACCTGGAAGCTGAACGCATCAAAGTGTACGACCTTATTAAAAGACCGGCATACAGACCCGAAAAGGAAATTCCTGATTCCTTGATTAGCAAGGAATTGGAACGCTTATCGACTATTATGAACAAAAACGGGATTCAACTCGATTCCCTCTGCAAGGTGGAAGAGCGCGAGTTATACCGGTTTATAACCGAAGAGCTTTTTCTGCATGAAATGGATAATATGAAAATTCCGGGTATGATGTGGTATTTCATCTACGAAGAATTTCATCCCAACCACGATTACGACATCAGAAGAACCACAGCCAAAGGCATTAAGGCCTTTTTGAATAAAAAAGATGAATATTACCAGATGCACTTTATAAAAGAAGCTTTCGAAGAGCCCGGGCTGATGAGCTTTCGGGATGCTTTCGGGTCGTTTTCACTTCGCCGTTTCAAAATTACGGATCTCAGCATCAGGGGAATCAATGCTTCGGTAGATTTTAATATTGACTTTTCGGGAACCATAGTGGGAAGTAAGGAAAAGCAGCATTTTGCCGGCCATGGCTCGGTGGAATTATTGTACCAATACGATTACTGGTATATTCAAATGGTGTATTTCCCGGCTATCAGCAATCACCGGTGACCCTGCCGGCCTACAGGAATCCGAAACATTCCGATGGACGTACTGAACTATTTTACACGCCATATGGATGATCAGTACTTTGCCCGGGTTACCCGAACTGCATAAGTAATGTTGGGTATCTTGTATTATTCACTATAAACTTAGCCTCAACCATTATCGCTATTCGGTAACACCCGTTTTCATGCAGGTCGGCTGACAGGCAGGCTGTTCATCAACGGCGTCAGTATTTTAGACGGAAGCATCATAATAATCTCACTACCTAATTATAAACAAGCCAGCGATGAATGAATTTGCGGTATAACAACTTTTGATGGCTAAGCAATTTCTGCTAAATCCTGCGCCATTAAGCCTACCCTCAACCTGAAACCGGGTAACATCAACGCATGGCCTATTTGCCTGTTCCGCTGGTTTTAGCGGCCTGTTCTTTCTGCAGTTCCATGGTTAAGGCTGTTAATCCGCTGATCCCGCCCAACTGCATAGTTTCAACAGCGGTGCTGGGAACAATTACGATGGTGGCATTCTGTTTCAGTCCTTCATAAAGCATGTTCATGGCCCTGAGGTGAAAAGCGGTGGGATTGTCGGCATAGGTTCTGGCTGCATCCCCGAATTTCTCTGCAACCTGCCTCTCGGAATCCCCCAGTATAACACGGGCCTGCCGTTCACGTTCGGCCTGGGCCTGCATCGACATGGCATCCTCCAGTGCCGGCGGGATCAGTACATCTTTCACTTCAACCGAAATAACATTTACGCCCCAGGGTTCGGTACGCTCATCAATAATTTTCTGAAGCTCTGCACTGATTTTTTCCCTGCCTTCGAGCATATCCGACAGCATGGTCTTTCCTATGACATCTCTCAAAGCCGTTTGCGATGCCCAACTGATGGCACTCTGATAGTCGGCCACGTCGAGGGCTGCTTTTTGGGGATTGATTACTTTCCAGAACAATACCGCATCAACATCCACGGGAACAGTGTCTTTGGTCAGGGTTTTTTCGGTCTTAAATGTGGTTGTGATCACCCGGGTGTCGATCCAGTAAGGAATGGCATCGAATACTGGTATGATAAAAAATAGTCCCGGACCTTTTATAGCCCAGAACTTCCCCAGACGCAACACTATGGCTTTTTCCCATTGTGCCGCCACCTTAACGGATGATGCCACAAGAGCGGCAATAATAAAAGTGCAGAAGATAATGCACAAAACTCTCAGGCTGTCATCCTGCCCGCCGTATGCGGCATAGGCAATGCCAAGGCCGGTGGCAAGGATGAGTATGAAGATCAGTGATGCAAAAGAATTAAAGCTTCTCATTTCCGTTTCCTCCATAATTTAGGTTAATATTCACATTTTTATTATCAAGGGTACCCGTATATAAAATTAATACAATTTAGTTTAAAATAGTCATTTAGAGATAGATTTTCCTGGCAAACTACGGGTAAATTGGCTGCAAAAACTGATGTATATTCAGCCATCGACAGGGAAATACTATTGAGCGGCTCCGCCTGGGATTGCAGATGCAGGGACTGTGCTGAGCATAAAATGGGAATTATTCGTACTTCCGGATATTTAAAACCCGGCTCCTGCGCTTTGGAAGCATTGACAACTCTATGCTTTCAACCCGGCAGGGTTTTTCAGATGGCGGACATGCCAGGTACTGATACTAAAATAAAGATATTGTCGTTTAACACATTAAAATACATTTATATCCAAAATCGTTGTAAGTTCGCCTAATATGTTGAATGGCAAGCCGGAGAGACTGCATTACACAATATATGCCGATAGAATAAAAGAATAATGGAGGAAGTACCTGGATTTGCTCAAAGTAACATAGTAATGCAAAAAATATAATGAACCAAAAACGACTTATTGACCTGACTAAGGAAGATCTGCTTGAAAACCAGGTCTGGGAATATTGGATGGCAGGAAATATAGAATATGTCAGGGCTTCCGGGAAGACAGAAGTTACCGAGGACAGCAATGCTACCCACATAGTGGTGACGGATTTTATTTTCAATAACAAAACGAAGCATCTTGGCTTCTGTTCACCCCAGGAACCAGGCGGGCTCGATCGAATTCAACCGGTGGTTCTGACACCCAGGGGGCAGGTTGAATTTTATAAAGAAAATGAATGGGCCGAGTGCGAAAAAACCAGGGCCTTTGTCAAACTTGGATTCGATGTAAAGGACGTATTTCCGCTCACTTACACCACCAGGGTAAAGTTTGACCGGAAATTATACAGCGGCACACTATCGGATTTTAACGAAGAACAATAAACAGGTTCCGGCCTCCTTGCCCTTTCGAAGGGCCAGAAGTTTCATCTGCGTTTGTTTGGTGACCGGTGCTGACAAAAAAAAGTAATCCATTCGTTTGTGTTATAGTTCGTGGGAAGGCTATTTATTCCCGCGATGTAAGCGGTTATTCTAACCAGGACCAGCTACACTTTTATAGTATTACAGATCGGAAACAAACCTGTAGTTTTCTCGTTTTCGTTATATCCTGGTTCACGGTAACCGGGGCCTATGTATACTTGAAGAGCTAAATGACTATTGTAGTTTCATTGCCGGTACTCCTTGAAATTTGAGTTGATATGCAAAGCCAGCTTTCCTGGCATAATTTGAACA
>CAIPFN010000074.1 GCA_903864265.1 uncultured Bacteroidales bacterium
AAATCAAGATAAGGAAAAAGAAGATGAAAAATAAAATACTGATTGTTGACGACGACATGGATTATCTCTTCCAGATGCGTGTAAAAGTGGAACAAATGGGTTTCGAAACCATTACGGCCGAAAGTCAGGCAGAAGCAGAGAAAGTGATACAGGAAATTAAGCCGGATTTATGCATTCTCGACCTGATGATGGAGAGTGACGACAGCGGGTTTATACTCAGCTACAAAATCAAGCGGAAGTATCCTGATGTACCTGTAATCATTGCCACAGCCGTGACCGCCGAAACGGGGATGACTTTCGATGTTCATGCTGACGAAAGTACGCAGTGGATCAATGCCGATCTGTTTCTTGACAAAGGAATTCGTTTCGACCAACTGCAGCGGGAAATAAAAAAACTTTTGAAACTCTAAGCGATGGCCACTTTTAAGATTCTGATTATTGATGACGAACCAGGTATACGGGAAGGAACAAAACGTATACTGCAAAATTTTAAGGTTGATTATCCGTTTATGGATGAACAAATTGATTTCCAGGTGCTGGAAGCAGGCACGGGGAAATCGGGTATCGAAATCATCGACAGGGAACAACCCGAAATTTTGTTGCTCGACAATAAATTGCCTGATATACAGGGAATTGAAGTGCTTGAATATGTAAAAAACAAGCATTACGATATTATCGTAGTCATGATAACTTCGTATGCTTCGCTCGAACTGGCCGTGAAGGCCACCCGCGACGGGGCTTACGATTTTATCCCCAAACCATTCACTCCCCAGGAAATCAGGGCTTCGGTCGAGAATATCACCAAGCAGATCTTCCTCAAGCGAATGACCCAAACGCTGAATAATACCGGTAAACAAATACGTTTCCAGTTTCTCTCGGTTTTATCGCATGAACTGAAGGCACCCCTGAATGCCATCGACGGATACCTGAAGATGATCAAGGAACGGCAGTTCGGGAATCATATCGATGCCTACGACGAAATGCTCGACCGCTCCATGGAACGCATAAAAGGGATGAGGCATCTTATTCTCGACCTGCTCGACCTCACCAAAATTGAAACCGGCAAGCCCACTCAGAAACTGGAAACGGTTAATGTGCGAAAAATCATACAAATGGCTGTCGATACCATCAGGCCTTACGCCATTCAGAAAGACGTGGATCTCTATATCAATGCTCGCGAAAATATTGAAATGAAAGCGGACCCGGGTGAAATTGAGATAATTATGAATAACCTGATTTCGAACGCCGTTAAATACAATAAAACCGGTGGACGGGTTGATATCTTTCTCGAAAAAAAGGAAAGTACAATTAAAATCACGGTTTCGGATACCGGCATCGGGCTGAAGAAAGAGGATAAAGAAAAGATTTTCGATGATTTTGTGCGTATCAAGAGTACCCAGACGCGTGAAGTCACCGGCAGCGGATTAGGATTATCCATTGTAAAAAAAATAGTGGACATGTACGGGGGAAGTATTGAAGTTCAGAGTGAACCTGAGCAGGGCACTTCCTTCATCATTACCCTCACTGAGCCTGAAGCATAGCATAAAGCATCTGAATTAATTCATTCACTAACAACATCATACAACTCCAGAAAATGGCAGCAAAAAGACTACCGGACAAGACTGTTGAACGCCTGAGTCAATACAGGCGGACCTTACTGATTGCAAATACCACAGGCAAACACCATATATTTTCGCATGAGCTGGCAGCCCTGCTGCATATCACCTCGGTACAGGTACGCCGTGATATCATGTTAATAGGGTATTCAGGTACCCTGCGGCAGGGATACGATGTAAAAGAACTCATTGAAATCATTGGTAAGATCATCGACAGTAAGGAAGGACAAAAGGTGGCGGTGATCGGCATTGGCAACCTGGGCAGGGCCATTATCGGCTATTTCAGCGGCAAACGCACAAAGCTTTCGGTGGTGGCCGGTTTTGATATAAATCCTGAAAAAATTGACCGGGTTTATGCCGGAGTATGGTGTTATCATTTCGATAAACTGACCGAAATTATAAAAAAGGAGAATATCACTATTGCCGTATTAACCGTTCCGGCCGCCGATGCCGCTTATGTGGCTGACTTGCTGGTAATGGCCGGGATCAAAGGGATACTCAATTTTACGCCCAAGCCCATCAATGTACCTTCCAACGTGTATCTTGAAGAGTATGATATCATTACCTCGCTTGAAAAGCTGGCGTACTTCGTGAAGAAGGTGTAGTTCACTTCACATGAAACTTGTTCAGGAAGTCTTCGGCTCTGAATCATGGCTGTTCCTGAACTCCTGTTCCTGATTTTAGCAAGCCATTGGTTACAACCTTTACTCATACTCATTCCATTCACTTTTAACCCTGAAGTCTGACCTTCTTTTCCAAGCTAATTATTAACCCTATTGCCTTCCTGTCCGGGCAATGGTTCCAGTGCAAGAAATATGCGGATTTTTTACGATTTTGATCATCTTGCTGCAATTCCCAACCCTGTGGTTACAACAGGCAGCTTTGACGGCGTGCATGTAGGTCACAAGGCCATCATCAACCGCATCAACAAGACAGCCCGCGAAATACAGGGGGAAAGTGTGCTTATCACCTTCCATCCTCATCCTCGTAAAGTGCTTTTTCCGGAAACCGCCGGGAAAGACCTGTTTCTGATCAATTCCCAACGCGAGAAGATTGAACTCCTGAGTAAGGCCGGCCTGCAGAATCTCATTATTGTAACTTTCACACCTGAATTTGCGCATATTTCCTCCATCGATTTTATCCGTAATATATTGGTTGCCAAACTACATGCCCGTAAAATTGTCATAGGATTCAACCATCAGTTTGGATACAACAGGGAAGGCAACTTTGATTTCCTGCGTGAACTGGGCTCATACTATCATTTTGATGTGGAAGAAATTCCTGAACAGGATATTCACAACGAAACGGTCAGTTCCACACTGATCCGTAAATCGATACAGGAAGGACGTATTCAGCGAGCCAATGCCTACCTCGATCATCATTATATGATCATGGGTAAACTCTCAGCCGGAAGCAGCGAACTGAGGGAAAGGCAGCTGAATACTATGCGGATCGATATTGAAGAGGAATGCAAACTGGTTCCACCCGACGGAGTGTATGCGGTGCGTATCGAAGTGGAGCAGAATTCGCATAAAGGCATTCTTAATATTAAAAACAGCCGGTATGGCGACGACCGATGCAAGGAAGATATAGTCATCGAGATTTTTCCTTTTGATTCAGCCGATATTTTCACGGGTAAAGATGCTACCGTTTACTTCTCCAAATACATACGGCAGGAACTCGAATTCAGCGGAACCGACGAATTGAAGAATCAATTGGAGAAGGATAAATTTCTGGTGGAAGATCTGATTTATTAAATGAGAAAGAACCGCCAAAACCCCTTAACGAATAACTAACTTAAAACCGTGGCAGACGAAAACAGTAAATTGAAGATCACATTCCTCGGAACAGGTACTTCGACCGGCGTTCCGGTGGTTGCCTGCAACTGCGACGTTTGCACCAGCGACGATCCGCGTGATAAGCGATATCGCAGCTCGGTGATGCTTACCCGTGGCATTTCCAACATTATCATCGATTGCGGACCTGATTTCAGGATACAAATGCTGAAACATAAGGTGGAGGATATCGATGCCGTGGTTTTTACGCAT
>CAIPFN010000075.1 GCA_903864265.1 uncultured Bacteroidales bacterium
CAAAAGGACAAAAAATCAAATAAACATTCCGAAATAATTTGGTTGTTTGAGTATATGTGACAGATACCGGATTTCAATTTCATGGAAAAGTCAATTGAGCAGGTATAAAAGAACCGGCGTATGAAACTGACTTTACTTTCAACTTAATCGTTTTAAGATAAAACGTAATATCTCTTTAGCACATCAAAATAATATTCTGCCCTAGAAATCCATTCAGGTCCGGGCAAGTACCGGTTTTGTATTTTTAATACATTTCAGGAAAGGGCCGACAGGCTTTTGCATTTACGACATCTGGCATTTTCAACATCTGCTTCTCCGCTTTTACAGAAAGTGTACCTTTGCCGGATTCGATTTCAACCCCTGAAACTTGGAACAAAACACTACCCTACAACGGCTCAGACGAATCGTTACCAAGGCCTTGCCCAAGGGCATGAAAACGGCCTGGTGGCTCATCAAGATCACGATTCCGGTTTCTTTTGGCGTGATGCTGCTCGACTATTTCGGAGTTCTCAGCCTGATGGCTCAATACACAGGCCCGGTTTTCCGGCACCTGGGCTTGCCGGGCGTTTCGGCCATTGTGCTTATTACCAGTATTTTTACCAATATTTACTCAGTAGTAGCCGTACTTTCCCTTCTGCAACTTCCGATGCGCGAAGGCATCATACTGGGAACCATGTGCCTGGTTTCGCATGGCTTTATCATAGAAACGGCGGTGATGCAGCGTACCGGTTCATCAGCCGTGCGGATGTTGCTGTTGCGGCTTGCGGGGAGTTTTGTGATAGCCTGGTTGCTGAATGGCATCATGCCCGGAAGTATGTCAACCGCTATTCACACGGTGATTAAGGAACAGAGTGACTTTAGCCTTGTGGTGGTGCACTGGCTGGGATCCATTTCAAAAACCACCCTGAAAATCGTGATCCTGGTAAATATACTGCTGGTATTCCAGGCGATACTGGATGAATTCGGACTGATAGGCGCTATTGAAAAACCCTTATCGCCTTTTATGAAGATCATGGGACTGCCCCGAAGCACGACCTTGTCGTGGGTGGTGGCTAACCTGATCGGGCTGGCATACGGTTCGGCCATTATGATCGATGAATCGGAAAAAGGCAGGATGAGCCGTGCAGATGCCGATTTGCTGAATCATCATGTTTCGCTTTCGCATTCGCAACTGGAGGATCCTTTGCTTTTTCTTACCCTGGGTTATGCCATTCACTGGCTTATCTGGCCCCGTATAATCATTGCTATTGCAGCTGTATGGCTTCGCCGGGCGGAGATCCGAATCAAGGCGATTTATAGGAGTAAAAGAGTACCAGTATAGCATCAATACGCGGGGAACTGTGCCTTGAGGCGTTCACATCCCCTTCATTTTACCCATGCCCTCACCAACAGCTGCCCTGTCGGGGTAAGTGCCTGTTTTCCTGTTCCTTTATGCTCCGTCCGGATTTTAATTTGCGTCTTTCCAAAGAACGTTTGCATATGTTACTACAATTTATAACTTTGCAACCCATTTATCTCTGAAGAACAGTTTCAATCACAATAAATTTACTTTTAAAATGAGAGTCTACAAGACAAGCGAAGTAAGAAATATTGCACTTATTGGTGGAGCCAAATCAGGAAAGACTACCACAGCTGAAGCAATGC
>CAIPFN010000076.1 GCA_903864265.1 uncultured Bacteroidales bacterium
AGAACCTTCCGAATACCTGTCGCCTTGTACTTTTAGTTTATCGGCAGCAGTCCTGATTTCCAGCAGATCGTCAGGCGTAAGCACTAATTCTATTGCTCCGATATTTTCATCGAGACGTGCCAGCTTTGTAGTGCCCGGGATAGGTACTATCCACGGTTTTTGGGCAAGTAGCCAGGCAAGTGCTATTTGAGCAGGTGTAACATTTTTGCGTTGTGCAATTGAGTCCAGTAAATCCACAAAAACCTGGTTTGCTTTACGATTTTCGGGTGAAAGACGGGGAACGGTATTCCGAAAGTCAGTTTTATCGAAAGTTGTATTTTCGTTTATTTTTCCTGTTAGGAAGCCTTTTCCAAGCGGACTGTAGGGTACAAAGCCAATTCCCAGTTCTTCGAGGGTTGGCAGTATTTCGGTTTCCGGTTCTCTCCACCACAGCGAATATTCACTTTGAAGTGCGGTAACGGGCTGAACAGCATGAGCACGACGAATAACCTGCACACCTGCTTCGGAAAGGCCGAAGTGTTTTACTTTTCCTTCTTGTATCAGGTCCTTAACTGCTCCGGCCACGTCTTCGATAGGAACATTGGGGTCGACGCGGTGCTGGTAGAATAAATCTATGACATCGGTTTTGAGCCTTTTTAATGAGGCCTCTGCCACTTGTTTGATGTGTTCCGGACGGCTGTTCAGAGCAGAAATGCCAGTGGTGCCGAAGCCAAATTTGGTGGCTATCACTATTTGGTGGCGGTACAGCGATAAAGCTTCGCCCAGCAGTTCTTCATTTATGAATGGACCATAAACCTCAGCTGTATCGAAAAACGTGATTCCCCGTTCAACTGCTGACCGAAGGACCGAGATCATTTCCTTTTTATCCGGTAAAGTTCCATACGAGAAACTCATTCCCATACAACCGAGCCCAAGCGCAGAGACTTCAAGGTTGCTGTTGCCTAATTTGCGTTTTTGAATTTCAGTATTCATACTCATAAGCTATTAAAGACTGTACAAAAGTAAGGACGAAACTTAAAAGATAACAACTAAAAAGAAACAAGAACTTACGAAATTAACACTTTCCTGTAATGGGCCAGGTTACGGTTTCATTGTTAAGCCAGGTTATTTTGCTTTAATATCGTAAGCCATCAAAGCGTTGTTGTGCCTGAGATACAGAATCCCATTGTGGATGACCGGGTGAGCCCAGAATGGTCCTGATGCACCCAGTGTAACCTGAAAGCTACTGACAAGATCAAATTTTGCAGGGTTTGCCCTGAGAAGGCCTACATTTCCTTTCTTTTCGTCATAAATATAAAGCATGCCTTCGGCAGAAATAATAGAACCTTTGCAATTCCAGTGTTCTTCCCACATTTTTTTTCCTGTATTCCAATCGATGCAGCACCAGTTCCCGTTGCTGTTGTTGAGCCAGTTTGAGCCATAGATATATCCATCAACCAGTACCACTCCTCCATGGTGATTGTCCAGAACGCTGTCGGTCCAGGCAACATTTGCACTTTGTCCATTCTCAGCTATATTAATCATCATGCCGCCGGTATTATACCCTCCGGTTACATAAACCCTTCCCGAATGATACAGGGGTGTTGTACATTTGATAAGATCCCAGTCAGGGTTATACGATTCAGGACGCTCATGGGCAACAGTCCAGAGAATTTCGCCGTTGGAAACATCCACTGCGAAAACATGTCCCAACGAAACATTAACCAGCATTTTTTTGCCGGCATACGCGATGAGGATGGGCGAAACGTAGCCGGGCTTATCATTCAGACTTACCGATTTCCAGATTAGGTTTCCTGTTGATTTGTTGAGGGCAATGGTCATGGTTTCGGGACCTCCGGGTGAAAAATAGAGCTTGTCACCGTCAAGCAGCGGCGATTCGGCTATGCCCCAGGCTCCAAAGGTACCTTTATTCATTTCGCTGGCTTTGTATGACCAGATGATTTTCCCTGAAATTCCATCAATGCACGCAATATCGCCAAACCCACTGCAGGTGTAAACCTTATTACCTTCAATCGTAGGCGTTGCCCTGCTTTCGGGAAATGATTCATTCCATGCACGGCCCATGATGGTTTGCCAAAGCAGTTTGCCATTCATATCCAAAGCATACAATACATCAGCAGAATCCCTGATTCCCGTTGTATATATGGTATTATTCCCGAACGAAACCGAGGAGTTGCCTTTGCTGAGTCCGGGATTAGACCAAAGAAGAACTGGTCCTTCGGCAGGCCATGATTTTAACAGACCTGTTTCGGCTGATACACCGCTGCGGTTTTCAGGCCTCCACTCGCTGACTTGCTGTGCATCAGCATACTGAAGGCTCAGTAAAACAGAAAGTAAAATTAAGGTCAATGATTTCATAAGGAGCATTTTTTTAGGATGATGTTGTTTAATACCAAAGAATTGACTGCAAATATCAACCATTTATGCGGGAGTAGGATCAAAACGATATTTAGGTTTTATCGGTCTCGGTTAATGGGTTATCCCAATCGGCAGTGAGGTGTTTTTTTAACAGTTTTTCATATTTATACCTGATTATATGTTTTTGCATTTCATAAAATTCATAGTCCGAAACTTTTACAGGTTTTTGTAAAGTTTCATCAAACAAATGAGATAAGCCTGTCACCCTGAAAAAGATATCCTTATGGATTTTGATGATGATACCTTCTTTCTCAAAGACTACATTTTCGAGTCTGCGCCTGGTGTATAATTTTCCAAAACGATATTCATCGATCTCATCAAAATCTTCATGAAATAAAAAGCCTTCAGCGGCCATATCCGCTAACATTTTCTGAACAGCTGTACTCTCGAGGGTAGTCATTTTTAAGCAAATAAATTATGCCGAAAATACAAAAATATAACAAATCAAATTCGTGAAATATAAAAAAGCGGTTTTATCGATAAAACGCTGTCAGGTTCTTCGAACGCTGACAGGTTTTTTCATGCCGTTTGCCAATCCCATTTGAGTATTATACTGTAAACGGGATAAAACCGTACATTTTATGAATACCCATAATCAGCATTTTGATTTATCAACAATAGGCTGTTGAAGATTAATTTGCATTAGTATTGAAAACAAAATAGAAGCAT
>CAIPFN010000077.1 GCA_903864265.1 uncultured Bacteroidales bacterium
ATCGGAAGCGTGTAGTTATAGGTATTCACCGACACTCCTTCCCGCATGATTTGTCCTGTAACGCAGTATTTATCGAGCACCCAGCCGATTAAAGCAGGAACACCCATTAAACCCCAGTTTTGAACCCAGAAAATCAAAGCATAAGCCGTACCCAATTGTTTTTCAGGTATGATTTTAGGAACCGAAGGCCACATGGCTGAAGGCACCAATGAGAAACCAACACCTAAGGCAAGAATTAGAACAATGGCAATGAGCCAGTTATTTAAGAATGGAACAGCAAATAAAGCATGAACCAGGATCAGTATACCCGAACCTATCATCATGATGGTAGCACCTTTTCCTTTGCGGTCGTAGAGGCTGCCGAACAGTGGTGTAAGCAGTATGGTGCCGAAAGGCAACATGGCAGGAATAGTACCGGCCAGGTCGTCGCTGATGCCAAATTTGTTCACCATGAGGTCGGAGGCGTATTTCAGGAAAGGAAATACGGCTGAATAAAACAAAACACAGAGGATAGCGATATACCACCAACCTTTGTTGGTGACAATCATTTTAATATCCTTTAAACTGAAAGCTTCTTCTTCTTCCACCGGCTTGCTGGCATCCAGTTCGGAAGCATCCAGTTTCTTATCCATAAAGGTATACATAACGAACGAAAGAAGTCCGATGCAGAGTAATATTAAACCAAGCAGAATCGGACGTGAAACGTCGACCATACCGGTTGCTTTGGCAATAGGCACCGAAGTAGCCAATGCGAGAGCGGTACCCAACCTGGCGGTGGCCATCTCAAGGCCCATGGCCAGGGCAAGTTCCTTGCCTTTAAACCATTTGTAAATAATTTTGGAAACCGTAATACCGGCAACCTCAACACCCACGGCAAAAATAGCAAATCCAAGACCGGCAACTAAAACCTGTGCCTTCACATCAAACCACAGCACATGCCATAACTGTCCATCCAGCGAATGTGTCTGTACTGCCCAGTATTTAATGGCTGTACCGCATACCATAACAGCTGCTGCCATCATCCCTGTAAAGCGAACGCCCATTTTATCGAGGATGATTCCACCCACGATGAGCATTCCCAGGAAAACATTGAACCAGCCGTAGCCGCTGTTGAAGAATCCAAAATCAGAGCTATCCCAACCTAAACGTCCTTCGAGGAGTCCTTTTAGCGGAGCTATCACATCGGTCAGGTAATAACCGGTAAGCATAGTAAATGCTACAACTGCCAAAGCCGACCATCTGGCAACTTTAGAGTCTCGCAACGTTTTTCTAATGGTGTCTGTCATTTTTTTTTATTTGTTAGTATGATTTGATGTTGAGTAGTGTTTCATTTTAAAACATTGCAAAAATCGACTTTTTCCGCGAAAATCAAAAATAATATTT
Organism: uncultured Bacteroidales bacterium; assembly: GCA_903864265.1. Taxonomy (GTDB): domain Bacteria; phylum Bacteroidota; class Bacteroidia; order Bacteroidales; family UBA4417; genus UBA4417. The sequence continues at coordinate 1,384 of CAIPFN010000077.1, forward strand.
ACCTCTTCGAAACCCCGGCTTAAAACCATGTCGCGCAACTCCTTACCGAACATCTCGTTTATTTCGAACCATAGGCTGCCGGCATCGCTGAGCCTGGTTTTGGCAAAGTCGGCAATGCAGCGGTAGAAAACCAAAGGGTCCTCATCCGGCACAAATAAAGCCAGGTGTGGCTCATGATCCAACACATTAGGCAGCATCAGCTTTTTCTCGGAATGTGTTACATAGGGAGGATTACTCACCATCAGATCGCTTTGCGGCAACAGCTCCCATTGCATCCTGTCCAGTATATCGGCACGGATAAAACTTACCTCTGCCTTGTATTTTTGGGCGTTGGCTGCAGCCACACAAATTGCATCAGCTGAAATATCAACAGCCGAAACCAGGCTGCCCGGAAGGTTGCGCTTTAAAGCAATGGCTATGCACCCGCTCCCCGTGCCTATTTCAAGTATGCGGAGTTCCTTAACAGGTCCTCGGCTTGTCAATTCTTTCAGTATTAAACTAACCAACTCCTCCGTTTCAGGTCGGGGAATCAATACCGAAGGATTTACATCCAATTCCATATCCATGAAATAAGCGGTACCCAGCACATATTGTAAAGGAATCTGACTGAGCAAATCAACCACGGCTTCATTCAGGACTGAAATTTTGGCTTCATCGGCCGTTGCTGATCCCGACATAACCCGCTGTGCAGGACTAAGATCGAAAAAGTGTTCAAATAGCCTGTCGGTCAATGCACTGGCTTCCTCAGCAGTATATAATGCTTTCAATTTAAGCAATATATTTTTATGCAGCGACTTTATCTGATGGGGCATGATCCGTAAATAATTTCATGGTTTGGGGGCAAAGATATTCCTATTTGAAGCTATTCAGCATAATTATTCATGGAGGCTTTTTTAAAATAACAGAAAATTAACTATTTTTGATAAAATTTAGTCTTTAAGCAACTACCCCATGAAAAATCTGTACATCGTTTTCTCATTCCTGCTCCTGTCGGCGTTAAACTCGAGTGCTCAAGACTTTCTTCCCTTTGCTTCGAGTAATTATGCCGGGGTTACCGGCGTTAGCCTGCAGCCGGCTTCCATAGCCGACAGCCGGTATAAGTTTGACCTGGCGCTTTCATCGACCAGTTTCTCGATGTACAATAATTTTTTCGGCATTGACCCCTATATCCTGACACATCCCACAGCCCTGAAGAACGGAAGTTCCATGAATCAGTATGTCACGCGTAATTTTGACGGCGCCCCAAAATCGGGAATCATCAGTCTGAAGCAGGATCTTTTCAGTTTTATGATCACTCTTTCCGACAAGGATGCATTTGCCTTTACCCCATCGGTACGCGGCATTGCTAATTTCGATAACATCACCGATAACCTGGCACGGCTTATCGATAGCAGCCTGATTTATGAATCCCTGTGGAATAAATCCCTGAATAACGATAATTTCAGTGTGCAGGCCAATACCTGGGTGGAATATGGTTTCACCTATGCCCGGGTAATCCTCGACAAGGAGAAACATTTTATGAAAGCAGGGCTCACTGCCAAAATCACACAAGGGATAGGATCGGCTTACGTGTTTGCCAGGGATTTGAACTATAATTTCACCAATAACGACACCCTTTCCCTGTACAATTCGAAAATCAGTTACGGAATGTCGGATAACATTACCGATAAACTGGATAAGGTAACCTATAAGTTTGACGCCAATCCCTCCATTTCCTTCGACCTGGGATTTGTGTATGAATACCGTCCCGACTGGATGACGTACAAGTACGATATGGATGGCAAAACAAACCTCTGGAGAAGAGACGAGGAAAAATACCTGTTCAGGCTTGGCTTTTCAATCACCGACCTGGGGGGTGTTCGCTTCCGCAGGAATAGCCTCAGTAAGGATTTTGATGCAAATGCTTCGAATTTACCCATCGGCAGTTGGGATATTGCCAACCTGGCCAGTGCTGATTCCATCATCAAACAATATTTTATACAAAGCGATTTCATTTCGAAATACAACATGAATCTTCCCACTGTGTTAAGCATGCAGGCTGATGTACGGGTGGCAAGAGGGTTTTATGTTAACGTCACCCCCTATCTGGCTCTCAAACAGGGGAATAAGGATGTGAATAAGGTTCACTATATTTCGACTATTAATATTGTGCCACGTTACGACGGGGCCCACTTCGGGGTATCGCTGCCTGTGCAATACAACGCTTATAAACAATGGAATATGGGATTAGGCCTGCGCATGGGAGCCTTCTGGATAGGGAGCAATGATATCTTCTCATTATTTGTATCGACTAAGAACAGGTATGGGACTTCTTTCTCGGCTGTACTCAAAATCCCCATTCTTTACAGTCATCCCCGCGACAGGGATAATGACAATGTTTCGGATAAAAAGGATAAATGCCCCAAAGTTCCGGGGGTATGGGAAATGAGAGGCTGTCCGGATGCCGACCAGGACGGTATAACCGATGAACAGGACCAGTGCCCCGATAAGGCCGGTCCTAAAGAAACAGGCGGCTGCCCCGACAAAGACGGGGATGGCATTATAGATAAAGAGGATAAATGCCCGGATGCAAAAGGACTTCCACAGTTTGCCGGTTGTCCCGACAGCGACGGCGACAGCATTATCGATCAGGACGATGCCTGCCCTTTCAATGCCGGTTCAGCCAAAATGAACGGATGCCCCGATCAGGACAATGACGGCATTGCCGATAAGGACGATAACTGCCCAACGGTAGCCGGAACCCGTGAAAACAAAGGCTGTCCCTATATTGACAGCGACGGCGACGGGATAACTGACGATGTGGATATCTGCCCGGGTCAGAAAGGACCCATCGAAAATCACGGCTGTCCATTCCTGGATACTGATAACGACAGTATTCCGGATAAAGACGATGATTGCCCCAGTATCGCAGGTAAAGCCGTTTTCAAAGGCTGCCCTGATACCGATGGCGACGGTATTTCGGACAAATATGATCTGTGTCCTACCATTCCAGGAGTGCAGCAAAATAATGGCTGCCCCGAGATTAAGAAAGAAGAGCAGGAAATTATTAAGAAAGCCTTCGATAACCTGGAATTCGAAACAGGGAAAGCCGTTATCCGGAAATCGTCACTGAGTTCGCTCGACGAGCTGGCTGAAGTGATGAGAAAGCGTGCTGAATTTAAACTCTCCCTGGCCGGGCATACCGATAATATTGGAACCCCGGAGGCCAATCTCCGCTTGTCGGAAAACCGCACCCTGGCTGTGAAAAACTACCTGGTGAAAAAGGGTATTGCAGCCGATCGCATTAAAACGGAATGGTTTGGTCAAACAAAACCCGTGGCTTCCAATACCACTCCCGAAGGCCGTCAGCAAAACCGAAGAGTCGAAATGAACATCATATTTGAATAATTATAACAGCTAAAACGCACATAATAAATATTACCTGACCACAAGCGGGAAAATTGTTCGTAGTCATAGATCCCTGTATCAGGACCATCCCGCTTGAGCAGGAAAGGTATTAAATTGTAATCATAAGGAATAACACATGAACCCAATTGAATCAATTGAACTGTTCCTGAAACAGCCTCAGATTGCCGTTGTCGGAGTTTCGCGTAATAAAAATAAATTCGGGAATGCCGTTTACCGTGCCCTGAAAAAGAATGGGATTAAGGTGCTCCCGGTGAATCCGCATTTAACTCAATTCGATGGCGATAAATGTTATAATACTATAGAAGCCCTTCCACAGGAAGTAACAGCCCTGTTTGTAAACACTCCTCCTGAAAAGACACTTCAACTGGTGGAAAACGCATATAAGAAGGGAATACATCACCTGTGGCTGCAGCAGGGATCAACCGATACCGAAGTGCTTAAGTACCTGGAAGGAAAAAATGTCAATTATATTTCAGATCGCTGTATACTGATGTTTGCTCAACCGGTAGGGTCATTTCACCGTTTTCACAGGTTCCTGTCGAAAATTAGCGGTAAATTCCCTCAATAAATTACCCTTGTTCCAAATTTACCATGCAAAATTCTCCAGAGCAGGCCCCCGGAGACTGTCTTTTTTGCAAAAGAGAGATTATCGGGCAGTCCTTTTTTTCATCAGCGAAATTCAGTGCCATTTATAACATAGCACCTGTACTACCTGGGCATTCCCTCATTATTCCAAACGAGCATTACGAATCATTGCTGGGATTATCCGATCCCGACCTCGGAGACATGATGATATTTGCGCGTAAAGTCACCCTGGTTTTAAAAACTGTATTCCGTTGCGAGGCATTTGACTGGTCCATACAGGATGGGATAGCGGCCGGGCAAACGGTACCGCATGTTCATATGCATATTGTCCCCAGGAAACCTCTCGATATGCCTGAAGGGAACGAATGGTACCGTAAAATCACCAGCAACGAACAACAGATGGCCGACAGTCAGCATCGGGAAAGGCTGAATAAAAAAGAGTATGATGCCATTACCGCCATGTTGTGCGAAGCATCCCTATCCCATAATGCCTAACCACTGTCTGCCGTAAATGAAATTAAGAATGAACCACCCTTCGAAACCATTATCACCTTCCCGATTTTCCGACAATTCCATATTCCTCCTTATTTCGGCAGTTCTCGCCGCTTACCTCGTTGTACGGGCCATACTGGTACCCATGGCCCACGACGAAATAGCGACGTTTTACTATTTTGTGCAATCGGGTAAAGTAAGCCCGTTTTTATCCAACATCGATACTAACAATCATTTTCTGAATTCGCTTCTTACCTGGGTTTTCTACGGCCTGTTTGGTCCCACGCCCCTGGTTTTAAGACTGTCGAACCTGATTTTTATACCGGTATTTTTCTTGTACCTATACAAAATAACAAAGTTCCTCCGCTCCCGGATCTTAAAGTTCGCATTTTTTATCAGCCTGGCTTTCAGTCTTCATTTCATTGAATTTCTTGCCCTTTCGCGCGGATATGGAATATCCATGGCCATGCTGACGGGAAGCTTATTTTACCTGATGGAAGGCAACTTCAGGAAGCAGACCCGACCCTATGTTTACAGCCTGATTTTTATTTTTATTGCCTGTACGGCAAACCTGGCCCTGATAAACACCTATGCCTTAATCCTCCTTTATATTATCATTACCCTCATCTTTCATAATTTAAAGAATATTAAACCGATAATAGCGGTTGTTTTCGCCGGCATAGTGCCAATAAGCATTGTTATCCTTCAAATTCTATATATAAAGTTACATGCCGGGCTGATTGCCGGTTCGCCCGAACATTTCTGGTCCACCACCATTATTACATTGTTTGCTTACCTGTTCGAAACCTCACATGGATATGCCGGAATGATAGCGGCTGTACTTTTTTCGCTTATCGCGATAAGCGGCATCCTGGCTTTCTACAGGATGAGGAAGCTCAAATTCGTCGTGAACAGTATTCCTTTTCTTTTCACCTATCTATTTGCCGGGAATATAGCCGTGATACTGGTACTCGGAATCTTTTTTAAAGTAAACTACCCCGACGATCGTATAGGTCTGTACCTCTACCCGCTCTCAGTCGGTAGTCTGATCTTCATACTGGATTATTTGAATGAAAGCATGAATAAGAGATGGACTATCGCTATGGCTGTCCCCTTCCTGCTTATCCCGCTTCATTTTTTCATGTACATGAATACATCCTATTCCATTTGGTATAAATATGACGTGATCCCCGCGAGGTTCTATACCCGGGTAATGCAAAACCATAAGGCCGGCGAAATACCTCCAACCATGGCAGGTCATGGAATGCGTATATTCTGCTGGTCGTATCTCGATTATTTGCACGGGGGCGTTGCCAGTCCTGTTTTCTTTACACATTTTCCTGATTACAACGCAGATTTTCAGATTGTTAACCTGAAGATGATACCGGGATGGCAAAAGGTATACGACACCATTGATTATGATCCGGTATCGGAACGGCATTTACTGAAACTCCGTAAGCCTTACCTGGTTAATATGCTTCTACGAAAGCAAATAATAGCCAGTCAGCATAATACCGGTGAGTTTGTTCCTATAGGCGAGGGTCCGGCCGATACACTTCGGAATAAAAATATCAGGGTCGATTTCAATTTTGCCCTGCTTGCTTCAAAAAAGCCGTTTAACAGCCGTATTGTGTTCGATGTCGGAGATAAGCAAGAAATGAGCCTGAGGTATGAGTATATACAGTTCAGCTGGCTGCGTAACAGTTGGGGCAGCAATTCGGGTAATTTCAGTAATTGCATGCTGGTGTACAAGGTGCCGGCCGAAGCAAAAGCATATAAAATTTACATCTGGAATATCGACAAAACCGAATTCGACCTAAACGAAGGCTCCTATACCATAAGCGAACTCAGGTAGGAGAAGGAAGATTTCGCTGAACAGACCTTTTTCCGGGATGCATTCCGATAAAGGAACCTATTCAGCCTTAAACCGGGAGCATGCTGCTGCAGCAGAAACTATCAGACAAAAAACAGCACTACGCCTGAAACCGCTATAACGGCACCCAGTATTTCGCGCCCTGTAACTTTTTCATTGTTCAGGAGAACTGCAGGAGGGATAATTAGTATGGGTACCAGCGACATGATGGTTTGAGCAATGCCGGCCTTGGTATGCTGAACGGCCATCAAGGAGAATGAAACGCCCAGGAAGGGACCGAAAACGGAACCAACCACCAGCCATTTCATCGACTTGGTATCGCGGAAGGAAGCCGGCAGTTCTTTCCATTTTCCCAATACGAAGAACAGTACGGCGAATCCCAGAAACCCTGTAATGACCCTGATATGTGAAGCGGCAAAGGGATCGTAATTTCGCATGCCGTATTTACTGAGCACAAGCCCTACACCCTGCCCGGCAGCAGCTATCACCCCAAGCAGTATACCTTTTAAAGGATAGGACATGGAGAAGGATCGTTTCCCTTTGCCAGCAGCAGAGGGCGCCCCCTCGGTACGCGTAAAAACAACCAGTGCAATTCCGCAAAGCGTGATGACCATAGCCAGTATACTCTGAAGGCCCATCACCTCGCCTAAGATGATCCAGGCGGCAAAGGCTGCAAACACCGGCGCCAGGGTCATCATAAGCATAGCCACCCTGGCCCCGGTGATGACAAATGCACGGAAAAGGCAATAATCACCAACCATAAAACCTATGATCCCCGAAAGGGCAAGCCAGATCCAGGTATGCGCATCGGCATCCAGGGGTAAGAACATTCCCCGGTAGAAAAACGAGAAAACAGAGAGGAATATCACGGCCAAACCCATCCTTAGCAGGTTAACGTGCATGGAACCAATACGTTTACTGGCCGTTTCGAACGATAAAGCCGTAATGGTCCAGAATACAGTAGTAAGCAGAGCCGCCAGTTCCCCCAAGTGTGAAGTCATATACCTTATATAATGTAGATGCCAAAAGTAGGTAAATGCTGAATCGGAAAACCCGAAAGAGAATCTTTTATACCCAAACCCGCATGAATTCTTTCCTATCTGATTATCTTTGCACGAAACAGCGAGCCGGCTGCCCCCCCTCAAAATTAAGATTTCGCACCTATGCTTTTCAGTGATGAATATATAACCATTGCCCAGCCGGCACAGGGATCCTTCAAAGATAAAGGCAGCAGGTTTTTATCCTTTGCCTTCCCCGTTACAGGCGAACAGGAAGTTAAGCAGCATCTTGAGGCCTTACGCAAACAATATTATGATGCCACACACCATTGTTATGCCTGGGTGCTGGGCTTCGACAAATCGGCACACCGCGTGAACGACGACGGGGAACCCTCGGGTACCGCCGGACGGCCGGTTTACGGCCAGATCCTTTCCAATGACCTGACTAATGTTTTAATCGTTGTAATCCGCTACTACGGGGGAACCAAACTGGGAGTTCCCGGTTTAATACATGCCTACAAAACGGCGGCTTCCGAAGCGCTGCACAATACGGCTTTTGTCACTAAAATTGTCAAAGAAGAATACCAGATTGAATATCCCTACGAAGTGATGAATGATGTGATGAAAATTATTAAAGATGAAATATTAGAAGTTATTAACAATGAGTTTGGCACGAAATGTGTTATCCGCCTGGCGATTCGCCATAGCGCATCCGAAAGGGTAAAGAGTAAGTTTTCGAAGATAAACCAATTAGTTATTAATTACTTATCAATTTATTAATTTTTAATGTTGCCATCCGCCTAATTTTTCATGCATTCTGGCATATACAACGAATATTTCAAAAAACAAATACCAGTTTATTTTTTTTTTAAACTTTGTTATGATGACTTTTGAACACTTTTATAACTGACCCCTGTAAATGTATCTGCTTTTTTGGCTATTCGGCTGTCACTGTGCATGTAAGAAAAAATTAGGTTGAGAAAGCAGCACATACTGAAGCAAAACATAAGGAGCCCATGGAAATACCGGCCATAGCTCTGGTTTGAAAAATTTATTGCGCATGAAACATGATACTGAAGCCTTGAAATTTGTCCTATTTCAAA
>CAIPFN010000078.1 GCA_903864265.1 uncultured Bacteroidales bacterium
CACGAAAGCACCCACCGCACGAAATCCGGCCCCATGAAAATTCATGTGTCAATGGCAGGCAGGTTTATTCATTTTGTGGTAGGACAAAATGACCCAAACCATTGACACAGAATTTTTGCTTCGGTTCAACCTGGATAAAAATTCAAGTTAATCGGCGCGCCAGAAGCCTAAAACAGTCCCCAGGGCAGGGGCATCAATCGAATGTCAAAAAATAAAACCCAGAAAGAATACGGCTGGCCCGGAAAAAACGGCAGATTTAAGTGCCGGCACTGCGGCGGACGCTTTGACCTCTCACCCTCTGAGGAAGAAAACCACGATGAAGGATATTACATGCACGATCCGGATGAATGCCGCGATTGCGCTGAGCTGCAGTCGGAAAGCTACTGGCAGGATTATCCGGAATATTCAGATGCGGATCCCGGCCTCTAAAAATCATTTATACTAACTTTACAGCTGCGCTAACGGCTATACGGGCAACCATTATGAAAGACTTAATTTCAATCGGGTCCACCGGATTCGCTCAGTTTGGAGATGCTGACTATGAAGCAAAAGCATCCAGTGAAGGAAAAATACTCAAGGACTACTTCCTGAAACATTTTCCTGTCCCTGAAGAATATACTCCGTATTGCCGCTACCAGTGGAAATACTTCTCCTATGACGAGGATCATTATTACGAACTGGCCCTGTGCTTCAATGAATCTGCCATGGAACAACACGAAAACCCGTTCTTCCTGGAAGATTTCTGGGAATTCGTGACACTGGCCACTTCTGTTTACCTGGAGGAAGACCCGTTCCGGCAAATGGTAAAAGATGAATATCTCAGGCAGATCCAGAAGAATGAGATTCCACCGGCTGCATTATCGGCGGTGGCTTGAAAAAGGGGCTTTCGCCCCTTTTTTGTTCGTAGGAGGAATGGAGATTTCTATATAATCGGACTGAACCCAAATCGTAAATTTCAACAAGATATCTTGCCTGCAATAGCTACTGGGCGCGGGGAAAAAGATTGGAGCGGAAAGCCCGACCCGAGGAACGAGGGGAACGCCCAAAGGAATAGAATTATTTGCTAAAGATGAATTAAAGCGGCACGCGTTACAAATGAGCGCCAACGGGAGAGAGCTCAGCGAAGGTAAACCAAGTCACACCGAGCAGCTTGCCCTGAACCTGGCAAAGGGAAGTCGAAGTGCTGCAACCCAGAACCCGGCACCTATATCTTGTCACTCTGAGCAGCCTGCCCTGAGTTTGTCGAAGGGAAGTCGAAGTGCCAGCACCCATATATCCAGTTTAGTATTGCGGTTATCTCTCCTATTTGATCAATATCCACAACTTTTGTAAAAATGAAAGCGTCGAAAACAATTCATAAAGGGGAAGATCGCATTAAAGTCGGATTTCAGTATAACCTCCGGATGTTGGCCCTGCTCAAACAGGTGGATGGCACCAAATGGAGCAACACCATTTGCGCAAGTCATATCCCCTTTGGTAAAAAAGAAATCGAACAGATCCCAAACCCGCTCGACTAGCTGGTTTTTTTAAGCTAAATGTGTAGCTGCATACTCTTTCTTTTGTGCCTCGAAAGCGAAATGCATTTCGACAATCCAGGTGCCCTGTAAGTGACACGTGGAGGGTGTGCCAGGCAAGGCGATCGGATAGGCCTGACAGTCATTTCCCAACCCGTATTCCGCACCCCGGCAACACCGGGATTAAAGGGAGTGGCAGGCGGGCGGCTGTTTATCCTTTGCCAGGCAGGGAAGGAAACTGTTAAATCTATTTATACTCAATATAAATTTCGTCCCTTTTGTCGGCCTTAAACTATTTCGTTTTACATTTATGCTTTTAATCCGCCTATCAGATTACCCGTTTGCAAACGTTTACAAATACTTACCTTCGGTTATGGCCTTTTTATCGATATATGCGCAAAACGCTGGTTTGCAACTACAAACAACCGTTCCCGGACTAAAGATAAATCGGATATATACCCAATTGGGTATATCCAATTGTTAGGTTCCATTCTAAGAAAAACGAGCAAATTTGCAGTACTATCGAAATTGAAACTACTAATAATTAAGAAAATACGTAATTATTTACCAGCCTGTCTTACTGACAATGAAATTTTCGCCATCCAATGTATTAAATAATTCATTGAATACATTTTGATCGTGTTTCCTTACAGTAGAAATAAAACTTTCAATAC
>CAIPFN010000079.1 GCA_903864265.1 uncultured Bacteroidales bacterium
CCCCTCAGGTAATACAACTACTGCACCCTACGGGTATTCAACTCCCATCGCCCTTCGGGTGTACAGACACTGATCCCCTCAGGTAATACAACTACTGCACCCTACGGGTATTCAACTCCCATCGCCCTTCGGGTGTACAGACACTGATCCCCTCAGGTAATACAACTACTGCACCCTTAGTGTATTCAACTCCCATCGCCCTTCGGGTGTACAGACACTGATCCCCTCAGGTAATACAACTACTGCACCCTTAGTGTATTCAATTCCCATCGCCCTTCGGGTGTACAGACACTGAACCTCTATTTCATTTCCTTCCATATCCTGCCATCCTGTAAAATATGCCAGGTGGTATTCCGGTTCTGACCGGGTAAGGTTGCTTCAAAAAGAGTAAAAGTCATCCTGATGGCTGGGGCAAAAGGCTTGCCTTTCAGAATATATTTATCCAGGCCAAGTGCTTTGATATCGGAAGTGTACGAATTGTTTTTCACGAACCACTCTTTCTCCCTGTAGTACAACATTCGTAACGCCCACTTAACATCATTATCCGGATCGGGGATGTAGGTATAGGCTTCTTTCCCTACGGTATTATCCGAAAACATCAGAAATCCCCAGGTTTCGGGCTGATGCATAGCAACAACTCCCTGTGGCGACCACACCCAGTTATTCTCAGGCAATGGTTTTTCGATACCGTCGACCAGGTGAGTACGTTTTTTATACTTGCCATCAACAATATCCACGGTCCATTCAACGCGTGAAAAGTCAATGCGATACTGTTCCCCTTCAACCGGCAGTTTCCCGCTTGTACTCAGCTCGGTAAGCGCATCCAGGGGAATGGCTATCTCCAGAGTCCAGCCTCTATCGGTATCATTCGGGTTGTTCAGGGTGCCATCCACATGTACTGCTGATTTTATGCCGTTAAAATTCCAGTTGTTGATGGCTACATTCTGTTTCAGGTCATCGCGGTATGGCTTCAGCAACATCAGGTCCCATTGGGTATTGAGAGCGTTCATTTCATATTCCAGGTAGTGGTGGGTATCTCCATCCGGATCAATAAATACCTCAAAATCATTGTCATAAAAAATTACGCTCTCGCGTTCGGTCTGATTGGCCCAAACGTGCGGATCCTCCAGATCGGCGGCTATATACAGGAATTTATCATCCCAGAGCATCTTCATTCTCGTTTTATAACGCGGAGCGGGTTTCAGACTGCCTTCGATATCAACGAAATACTCACTCCAGGCAGCATTGTGCCAGTCAGTTTCGTTCAGGAGCCCGTCAACGCTTATGGCCCCCGAAGCCCGGTAGCAGATGTAATGATTGGGGTTGATCACAATACGGGGCTCCTGGGCATATAAAGTAGTTGCGTTCAATATTGTTAAACAAAAAAGCAGGAATCGGAAAATCGTTTTCATTTTGATATGAATTTAGTAAATACCGAAGGTACTTATTAGAGGTGATTATGGCTTCAAAGGAACGAAATATTTTTAATTTTAAACACTTTGTAAATAAATTTAAAAAGAGCGTATTTTTACATCTTCGTTCGTCAACATACCAATCCAGTTAATCCCTTTTATTTTCCATGCTGATTATGAAAAAGACAACATTCCTTCTGCTTATTTTCATGGCTGTTTCATGTATAAATGAAGCACAAAAACTCCCTGCCGATTATGTGAATCCCTTTATCGGTACAGGAGGGCACGGGCATACTTACCCGGGGGCCACCCTGCCTTTTGGCATGGTACAACTTAGTCCGGATACCCGGCTTGAGGGCTGGGACGGATGCGGAGGCTATCATTATGACGACAGTTACATTTATGGTTTCACCCATACCCATCTCAACGGCACAGGGGTTCCCGACCTTTGCGATATACTCTTAATGCCAACTACCGGTGCAACGCGTTGGAACAACGGTTCCGACGGGCAAGCCGGGTATGGGTCGCAATTTAAACACAGCAGTGAAACTGCTGAACCGGGATATTATAAGGTTGTGCTTGATGATTATGCTATCACAGCCGAACTCACGGCCACAATCCGTGCGGGTATGCATTGCTATTCATACCCGGCGGGAAAGGATGCGAACATACTTCTTGATCTTTTCCATCGCGACGAAGTCCTCGAATCATCCCTTAAGGTGATCTCCGACACGCAGATTGAAGGCCTGAGGCGATCGAGATCATGGGCCGAAAACCAGTATGTATATTTTGTGGCTGAGTTCTCAAAGCCCTTTTCTTCCTTTGAAATAGCGGTTGACAACCAGGTTATACCGGGTAGCAGGTCAGCCGAAAACAAAAAAAATATCAAGGCTGTTTTTCATTTTGGTGCTGCTGCCGGTGAAAAAATATATGTTAAAGTGGGCATTTCTGCCGTGAATGAAGCGGGGGCCTGGCTAAACCTGAAAACTGAAATTCCCGGATGGAATTTCGAACAGGTACGAACTGCAGCCAAGGCCAGCTGGAACAAAGAACTTTCAAAAATCAGGGTGGAAGGTGGCAGTGTGCTTCAGAAAACGGTTTTCTACACCGCCTTGTATCACACTATGGTGAACCCGAACACATACATGGATGTGGACGGTAGTTACCGGGGCCGTGACCTGAAAGTGCATAAAGATGCTTCTTTTACCAATTTTTCGGTTTTTTCGCTCTGGGATACCTACAGGGCCTGTCACCCCCTGATGACCATTATTGATCAGAAACGCACACTTAACTACATAAAAACTTTCCTAACCCAGTACGACCAGGGTGGGTTGCTGCCGGTTTGGGAACTTGCCGCCAACGAAACCTTCTGTATGATAGGTTATCATTCAGTTCCTGTGATGGTTGATGCTTACTTGAAGGGAATTAACGGATTTAATACGGGGAAAGCCCTGGAGGCCATGCGAAAGAGTGCCAATCGGGCAGGCAATGCCGGCCTAAAGGCTCTGGACCGCAATGGGTATGTTTCAACGGAGGATGAGTCGGAAAGTGTATCGAAAACCCTGGAATATGCTTACGACGACTGGTGCATCGCGCAGTTTGCCAAAGCCACAGGTAAAACTGATGACTATAAATATTTTATCAAAAGGGCACAGAACTATAAAAATATCTTTGATCCTTCCACCGGTTTTATGCGTGCCCGATCGAATGGTGGCTGGTTTAATCCATTTGACCCTTTTGAAGTGAATTTTAACTATACCGAAGCCAATTCGTGGCAATACAGTTTTTCGGCAGTGCAGGATATGAATGGCCTGATAAAGCTGCATGGAGGCAAAGATAACCTGGCCAGGAAACTCGATGATCTGTTCAGCGTTTCCTCCAAAACTTCGGGCCGCGACCAGAGTGATATTACGGGGTTAATAGGACAGTACGCCCATGGAAACGAACCCAGTCACCATATAGCCTACCTCTACCCTTTTGTAGGTCAGGCCTGGAAAACGCAGGAACTGGTTCATCGCATCCTGGGCAGTTTTTATCACAATGATCCCGACGGGCTTTCCGGCAATGAAGATTGCGGGCAGA
>CAIPFN010000080.1 GCA_903864265.1 uncultured Bacteroidales bacterium
AACTTTAACCTTTAACCTTTAACCTTTAACCTTTACCCTTTCCTCCCTGACATACAAAAGGCACTCCCCACGAATGAAGAGTGCCTTATAATCAGGTCTTATTCGTGTTTAGTCTTCGAAAATATGCATGCTGTCGAGCGAATCCATCATGCTCTTTACTGAAGCAGCCGAGTCTTCGAGGGCTTTTTTCTCGAATATATCGAGTTTAAGCTCGATAACTTCTTCCACGCCCTGTGATCCTAAGCGAACCGGTACACCAAGGAAGACATCCTTCAATCCGTATTCGCCGTTCAGCCTGGTGCAAACCGGGAAAATGCGTTTCTGGTCATCCACAATGGCTTCAACCATTTGTGCGGCTGCAGCTCCGGGAGCATACCAGGCGGAAGTTCCCATCAGGTTCACCAATTCGCCGCCGCCTTTGCGGGTACGTTCAACAATCTTGTCAATTTCATCCTTGTTAAGCAACTCGGTGATGGGAATACCCCCAACCGAAGTGTAACGGGGCAATGGAACCATGGTGTCGCCGTGACCCCCCAGAAGCATCGAGTGCACGTCCTTGGGCGAAATGCTCAAGGCTTCGGCAATGAAACTGCGATAACGCCCGGTATCGAGTATGCCGGCCATTCCGAACACCTTGCGTTCGTCCTTCAGTGCAGCCTTGTAAGCGCAGTAGGTCATTACGTCAAGTGGGTTCGAAACGATGATAATAATGGCTTCGGGCGAATACTTGATCACTTTTTCGGTAACATCCTTTACGATAAGCGCATTAGTTTTTATTAAATCGTCGCGGCTCATGCCCGGTTTACGGGGCAATCCAGAGGTAATAACTACTACACCCGAACCCTTGGTTTTCAGGTAATCGTTGGTGCAACCGGTTACATGGGTGTTAAAGTTATTGATCGAGGAAGTCTGCCAGATATCGAGGGCTTTGCCTTCGGCAGTACCTTCCTTGATATCAACCAAAACTACTTCGCGTGCCAGATCCTTATGTGCAACGACATTGGCTACAGTGGCGCCCACATTTCCGGCCCCGATAACAGTTATTTTTTTCATTGAGTATAAATTTCTTGGTTTGACTGAAATTCAGCGACAGCTAAAGTAATAAACATTTATATAATTATATATTTCGGGAGTGAAATATTTCATTAAATGTTTATTGGATATAACGCGCAGGTTTCCAGTAACATATTCCGCTTATTTCCCGTTTTTATCCTCGTGAGTCTGGGCATCAATCACGGCAATGGCGGTCATATTCACGATTTCGTTCACACTCGAGCCCATCTGCAGCACATGAATGGATTTGTCGAGGCCCATCAGTATGGGTCCTATGGCTTCGGCACCGGCCAGTTCCTGTATGAGTTTATAGGCAATATTGCCGGCGGTGAGGTATGGGAAAATCAGGGTGTTGGCAGGCGCCCCGGCCAGTTTGCTGAACGGAAAATGTTCGGTGAGCATTTCATTGTTGATGGCAAAATTGGCCTGCATATCACCATCCACAATCAGATCGGGATGATCGCGGTGTAATATGGCTACTGCATCGCGCACTTTAATGGGGATATTCCCTTCAACCGATCCGAAGTTGGAGTAGGAAAGCATGGCAATGCGGGGTTCAATATTGAAAGCACGCACCGCCTGGGCAGTCTGTAGCGTAATTTCAACCAGTGTTTCGGTCGAAGGATTCATGTTCACCGTGGTATCAGCAAAAAAGAAAGGACCTTTTTTGGTGAGCATGATATACATGGCCGAAATGCGGTTGGCATTTTTTTGTTTGCCGATAATGCGTAGGGCCGGACGTATGGTTTCGGGATATGAGGTGGTTAAGCCGGAGATCATGGCATCGGCATAGCCGTTTTCGACCATGCTGGGTGCAAAAAAGTTCCTGTGACTCATAAAATCAAGAGCCAGCTGTGCATTCACCCCACGGCGCTGACGTTTTTTGTAGTATTGTCCGGCAAACAGCTGCCGCATTTCGAGTTGCTCCTTTTTGGTAGGATCAATAATCTGGACATTGGGCAGTTCGAGGTCATACTGCTCGATCAGCGCGTTGATGATGTTTTTGTTGCCTAACAGTATAGGAATAGCTATGCCTTCGTCGAGTACAATTTCGGCTGCTTTCAGCACCTTGTAGTTTTCGGCTTCGGCAAATACCACCCGTTTCGGGTTGGCCTGGGCGCGTGCTTTTATCTGTTTGATTAAAGGGTTGGTAAGCCCGAGGCGTTTGCTGAGTTCAGCTTCATAAGCCGGCCAGTCGGTGATGGGTTTACGTGCCACACCCGTTTCCATAGCAGCGCGGGCTACGGCGGTAGCCACATACAGAATCAAACGCGGATCCGAAGGTTTCGGGATAATGTATTCGCTGCCGAATTTAAGGTTTTTGGCATTGTAAGCGATATTCACTTCTTCCGGAACCGGCATCTTGGCCAGGTCGGCCAGGGCATAAGCGGCAGCCAGTTTCATTTCTTCGTTAATGGCACGGGCTCTTACATCGAGGGCGCCACGGAAAACGTATGGGAAACCGAGTACATTGTTCACCTGGTTGGGATAGTCGCTGCGGCCCGTGCCCATGATGCAATCAGGACGCGTTGTCATGGCTTCGGTATAGGAAATTTCAGGAACCGGGTTAGCAAGGGCAAAAATGATGGGATTGGGAGCCATTTTGAGCAGGTATTCGGGTTTCAAGGCCCCGGCAACCGACAGACCCAGGAACATATCGGCCCCATCCAGGGCTTCCTCCAGGGTGTTGATGTCGCGGTCGGTGACAAATTCAGCCTTATATTTATTCATGTCGGTCCGCTTGCGGTTCAGCACACCCCGGCTGTCGAGCATGATAATATTTTCTTTAAGCGCTCCCAGTTTTACGTATAGTTTGGTACAGGATATGGCGGCAGCACCGGCCCCGTTGACGACAATTTTCATGTCAACGATCTTTTTCCCGTTTATCAACAGGGCATTCAGCAAGCCGGCCGAGGTAATAATTGCCGTTCCATGCTGATCGTCGTGCATAACAGGGATATCCAGTTCGGCTTTCAGCCGTTCCTCAATCTCGAAACACTCGGGGGCTTTGATATCCTCCAGATTAATTCCACCGAAGGTAGGAGAGATGGCCTTTACGGTCTGTATCAGTTTTTCAACATCTTTTTCGTTCACTTCAATATCAAATACATCGATATCAGCGAATATTTTAAACAGCAGTCCCTTGCCTTCCATAACCGGTTTGCCTGCTTCGGCGCCTATATCACCCAGGCCGAGTACAGCAGTACCGTTCGAAATAACTGCCACCAGGTTGCCCTTGGCAGTATACTTATATACATCTTCCGGATGAGCCTGTATTTCGAGGCAGGGTTCGGCTACTCCCGGGGAATAGGCAAGCGAAAGATCCTGCTGAGTGCTATGGGGTTTGGTGGGGACTACTTCGATCTTTCCGGGGCGCCCTTCGGAATGATAAGTGAGCGCGTTTTTCTGGATGAGTGTTTTCATGTTAACCTTTTGTTTATCAAAATGATAAAAATATTTCTTTATAACTGCAAAGTAACAAACAAAAGTGTGGTTACAAGTATGATTTTTAATAAAAACGGCTCAATTTGAATTGTGTCTAAATTACCCGGCTGTAAACCTGACAAAATGAAGCCTTCCCGGTTGTCCGGCGGCCATACGTGACGGAATCCTGAATATGGAATTGCGCAACATCCTTTTTAGACCGGGAATCCGGAAGAAGTTGAAAATTATTTTCCGGCTAAAAGTGCCGGGCGGACTGAAACGGGATTTGAAAACCATTTAAGAATATATTGAACAGCTGCCTGGAAATCCGGAAATCCGGTAATTTCGGCCTGAGATATTGCAGGTTTTATTATTGCCCTTAAATTGCTACTTTTGCACCCGCTTTGTGATGAACTTACCCGTAAAAAATCAGGCTGATAACCAAACAGATGTACCCTGCTTTATTTGGCGCACCTCATCAGCCGGCCAAAATCCATCATATCTGCCTTTTATTGTGGCCCTAACGAGTGTATTATGTATTCCTTTATCGAAGGTAAAATAGCCGAGCTAAATCCCACCACCGCCGTACTGGCCTGCCAGGGGATAGGATATACCATTAATATATCCCTCAACACCTATACGCAGATCAATGGAAAAGAATCCTGCCGACTGCACACTCACCTGATTGTAAGGGAGGATGCCTTGATACTGTATGGTTTTGCCGATACAGGCGAAAGGCATGTATTTCAGCAGCTTATCTCGGTGTCGGGCGTTGGGCCCAATACCGCCAGGCTCATACTCTCGTCGCTCACTCCGGGCGAGGTAGCCGATGCCATTGCCAGGGAAAATGTAAAACTGCTTCAGTCCATCAAGGGCATTGGAGCGAAATCCGCCTTGCGTATCATCATCGACCTGAAGGATAAAATATTAAAGGATTTGCCGGCAGGCGAAAATTTAATCTCCGCGCACAATACCGGCAAACATGAAGCGTTATCTGCACTGGTAATGCTTGGCTTTAACAGGCCCATAGCCGAAAAAGCCCTCGACCAGGTAATCAAAGCCAGTGCAGGCGTGTTGCCGGTAGATCAAATGATAAAAAATGCACTGAAAATACTATAGAGAATTGATGGGGTGGAAATAATAACGGTGTTTCCGGGAAATAAAAACTAATCAGCTAACCAGTACCTGTTGTACGTAAATGATAAAGAATCAAGCAGTTTGAAGAGATATATCCGATTCATTTCCAGGCTTTCTTTTTTTACTATTCTTATATCCCTGGTTTGGGGTGTAAGTGCTTCGCATGGCATACAATCCCATGAACCTGAAAGAGGGCAAATTGTCGTCCCCCCCGACTCAACAGGAAACGATACCACCCTGCGTTTCCCGATTCCCAACAGCCAGAACCCCTACGATGTAAATCCCAGCGGGGGACTGTACCTGAAAAATCCATCCAACCTGAAAGAGGATCTGATCTACGATCCTGCAAACAACGAATATACAGTTACCGATAAAATCGGGAGTATTGATTACCGCCAGCCGGCATCATTTACTTTTGACGAGTATCGCAAGTGGGATACCCGCCGCGCACTCGACAGCTACTGGCGCGAACGGGCCAACGCCACATCCGGGGCTACCCGCCTGGGCGTGATTCCGCAGTTGCGGATCGGAGGCGAACTGTTCGACCGGGTGTTTGGCGGAAATACCATCGATATTCGTCCACAGGGAAGTACCGAACTTACCTTCGGCGTGATCTCCAACCGCCGCGATGACCCTTTTATCAGCCAGCGCCTGCGCCGGACCACGAATTTCAATTTCGGTATGAAGATCCAGATGAGCGTGCTGGCTAAAATCGGAGATAAAATTGAATTCAACACCAACTACAACACCGAGGCTACTTTCGATTTTGAAAATAAACTGAAACTCAAATACGAAGGTAAAGAAGACGAAATCATCAAGCTGATAGAAGCAGGTAACGTGAATATGCCTATCAACAGTTCCCTGATCACCGGGAGCCAGAGCCTGTTCGGGTTAAAAACCCAGCTGCAGTTTGGCAAGGCTACCGTTACCAGCGTTTTTTCGCAGCAGCAAAGCCAGGTGCAGAATATCACGGTGCAGGGTGGAGCCCAGACCCAGAAATTCTCGACCCGTGCACTCGATTATGAAGAAAACAGGCACTTTTTCATGGGCCAGTATTTCCGCAACCAGTATGAAGGCGCTCTTAAAACCCTGCCTGTGGTTACTTCCAATATCAGCATCACAAAAATGGAAGTCTGGGTTACCAATATAGGGGCCGCCATTACCGAGAACCGGGACCTGGTAGCTTTCCAGGACCTGGGAGAAAGAGATCCTTACAACCCGGGCATACATCCGGCTTCACAGCAACTGTATCCCGACAACCTGGCCAACGACCTGCTCTTTCAGCTGGATACCACAAAGGTAAAAAACAAAGACCTGGTATCCAGTTACCTGATCAATGAGAAAGGATATGAGCAGGGTATCGACTTCGCCAATATCAACCTGGCCCGCAAACTCAGCGCTTCCGAGTTCATGTACAACAGCAGCCTGGGATTTATTTCGCTCAACACCACCATCAATCCCGATCAAACCCTGGCTGTAGCCTATGAGTATAAGATTATTGGGGATGATAAAGTGTACCAGGTCGGAGAGTTTTCGCAGAATGTACGCACTTCAAGCTGCCTTATCGTTAAACTGTTAAAAAGTACAACCGTAAACACTCATGTTCCCATGTGGAACCTGATGATGAAAAACGTGTATAACCTGGGCGCTTACAACGTAAATAAAGAAGATTTCATTTTTAACATACTGTATTCGGGCAACAGCAGCGCGGTACCCACCGGTTTCTTTACCGATGGCCCCGAAGGTGTGAAAGGCATACCCCTGTTGCAGATTTTTGGGCTCGATAACCTCGATCCCCAGCTTAACACCCCTCATGACGGTGTTTTCGACTTTATCGATAACGCCGCCCGCAACGGAGGTACCATACAATCATCCAACGGCCGCATCTTTTTCCCGGTGCTCGAACCTTTCGGAAGTTACCTGCGGAACAAAATCAACGACAAAGCTTTCGCGGATAAATATTGTTACGATTCGCTGTATTCCATGACCAAAACGGGGGCGCAGCAATATCCCGACAAGAACAAATACGTGATGGAAGGGCAATATAAGTCGGAATCGGGTTCCGAAATTTCACTCAATGCACTCAATGTGCCGCAGGGTTCGGTGAAAGTCACCGCCGGCGGACAGTTGCTGATGGAAAACTCACAGTACACCGTGGATTATACCCTGGGCCGGGTGAAAATTATCGACGAAGGAGTGCTCAATTCAGGAACGCCTATCAATATTCAGCTCGAAAACAATTCACAGTTCAATGTTTTCAGCCAGACCTTACTGGGAACTCATGTGGACTACAAGGTAAACAAGGACCTGCTGCTTGGAGGTACCATACTAAACCTGTATGAGCGGCCCATCACCCAAAAAACCAATTATGGCGACGAGCCTATATCCAATACGATATGGGGGCTGAGTGCCAATTACAGCAAGCAATCGGGCTTTATCACCAAAATGGTGGATAAACTGCCATTCTACAGCACCAAGACCCCCTCCAAACTCAGGGTGGATGCCGAATTTGCCCAGTTTATCCCAGGACATTCCAAGGCCGTCGGCAAGGCCGGCACCTCGTACATCGACGATTTCGAAGGGGCCAAATCAACCATTTCGCTTACCAATATCTCATCCTGGTCCATGGCCAGTACGCCTCAGGGTCAAAATTCAATATTTCCCGAAGCCAAGCTGATCAACGACCTGGCCTATGGATATAACCGGGCCATGATGTCGTGGTACTCCATTGACCCGACTATCTTTTACGACAAATCGAATACCCGCAGGCCCAAGAATATAGGTAATGAAGAGCTTTCGCGAAACTCAACCCGCGTGGTTTACGAAAACGAATTGTTCCCTAACCGCCAGAACCAGTATAACCAGCCGCTTAATATCAATATTTTCAATGTAGCCTATTACCCCAGGGAACGCGGGCCGTATAATTACGACGGAGTGTACGCCGGAGCCTATTCGGCCGGGATCGATAACAACGGCCTGCTTAATAATCCAGCGAGCCGTTGGGGAGGTATTATGCGTAAAATGGAGACTTCTGATTTCGAGGCGGCCAACGTGGAGTATATTACCTTCTGGCTGATGGATCCATTTTCGGAATCTTCCACCGCCTTAGGTCAGAAAGGCGGTGATCTGTATTTCAACCTGGGCGATATCTCGGAAGATATTTTAAGGGATGAACGTAAATCGTACGAAAACGGCCTGCCCGAATCGGCCGTGGTGGTGGATGTAGATACGACCAAATGGGGCAGGGTGCCCACCAAGCAGGTGATGACCCAGTCGTTTGCCAGCGACCCCGCATCCAGGCCTTTCCAGGACGTGGGTTACGACGGACTGTCAACAGAAGATGAAAAAGCTTTTTTTTACAAGGATTTTCTGCAAAAGATACTGGAACGTTATGGCGAAACATCCGATGCTTACATTAAGGCATCAGCTGACCCTTCAGCCGACAACTTCCATTCTTTTATCGGAGGCGACTACGACACCGACCCCCAGTACGGCAGCGTGGTTGAAAAATATAAGTTTTATAACGGTCCCGACGGGAACTCGCCGGCAAGTGACAACAACGCCAATTCCATTGGGCAGCGAAACCCCAATGTCGAGGACTTAAATAATGACAATACATTGAGCACCGGAGAAAGGTATTTTCAGTACGTGGTTCATCTTAAACCGGAAAACATGGTGGTGGGTGAAAACTATATCACCGATATGTACGCCTCAGGTACGGCCGATCCCAAGCATGAAAGCCCTTCGTTCAAACTCGAAAACGGGAAACCGGGGGGTGTGAAATGGTACCAGTTTAAAATTCCGGTACAACAGCCCGACAAAGTAGTGGGCGGCATACAGGATTTCAAATCGATACGGTTTATGCGTATGTTCCTGAAGGATTTCGATACCACCGTGGTTTGCCGTTTCGCTTCGCTCGAACTGGAACGCGGGGAGTGGAGGAAATACTACAACAGCCTGCTTACTCCTGGCGAATATGTTCCTGACCCCAACCAGGACGGTACCACCTTCGATATTTCGACCGTAAGTATCGAGGAAAACGGAAGCCGTATTCCTATTCCCTATGTTACACCTCCGGGTATTTCGCGCGAAATAAACATAGCAGCTACCAATTACCAGCAGCTGAATGAGCAATCGATGGTGTTCAAAATGTGTAACCTGCTCGACGGCGATGCCCGGGGAGCCTATAAAACTACCGATTTCGACTTTCGCGATTACAAAAACCTTCAGATGTATATACATGCTGAAAAGTCGATCGAAACCCAGGAGCTCCAGAAAGGCGACCTGACAGCTTTTGTACGTATAGGATCCGATTTTACCTCAAACTTTTACGAATACGAAATCCCGCTTTCCTTTACCCAGTGGCATACTACCTCCAGTGAGCCTAACGTGATATGGCCGGATGCCAATATGATGAATATTGAACTGGCGAAACTGATCACGGCAAAAGAAGCACGCAATGCCGAAATGAACCGTTCCGGCTCGGTGATCAGTGTTACCACGCCTTACAGTATTCCCGACGGAGATAACAAAATTACCATCGTAGGTTCGCCGAGCATGAGCGATGTGCGGGCCATGATGATAGGAATACGGAATCCCAAAAGGAATCCCAAAAAACTAGATAAGGACGACGGCAAAGCAAAATGTGCCGAAATATGGGTAAACGAATTGCGGCTTACCGATTTTAACGAAAAAGCGGGCTGGGCCGCCAATGCCCGGATTGCCACCAACCTGGCCGACCTGGGCAATGTGATGATATCGGGCGCCTACAGTTCACCCGGTTTCGGAAGCATCGAAAAAAAGGTAAACGAACGCCAGAAAGAAGCCATCACCCAGTTTGATGTAGCTACCAACCTGGAGCTGGGAAAATTCCTTCCCGAAAAATCCGGCATCCGTATCCCGGTTCACTACGATTTCTCGCAAACCATCAGCAATCCCCAGTACAACCCACTGGACCCCGATGTGCTTTACAGCAAGCAGGCCGAAGGCATGTCGAAACACCAGAAAGATTCGCTGAAACAGCTTACCACCGATGTGATCAAGCGTCAGAACCTCAACTTCATGAATGTGCGTAAGGACAGGGTAGGGGCTGCCAAAAAACCAAAACTCTGGGATGTTGAAAACTTTGACCTTTCATATGCCTATTCCGAAATCAGCCATCATAATAATGATATTGAATCGGATAAAAAGAAAACCTACAGGGGCGGCCTGGGCTATAATTTCGCCGTAAATCCTAAAAACATAAAACCCTTTCAAAAGGTCATCAAGTCGAAATCCCTGGCGCTTATACGCGATTTCAACTTCTACTACATTCCTAAACTTCTCTCGTTCCGTACGGATATGAACCGCGATTATGAACGAAGGCTGCTGCGTAATAAGAGTGCCGCCCTTATTATACTCGAGCCGAATTATACCAAACAATGGGACTGGACCCGTATTTACGATGTGAAATACGACTTTTCCCAATCCCTCAAGTTCGATTTCAGTACCAATGTAAACGCTTATATTCTCGAACCTGCCGGCGGTTACGAAAAACAGAAGAGCAATTACGAGAGTTACCGCGATACGGTTTGGAATTCGATCAAGAATTTCGGTTCCACGAATAGGTACAATCAACTGGCAAATATTAACTATACGGTCCCGTTCAACAAAATCCCCATGCTGAACTGGGTCACCATGAATGCCCGCTATGGTGTAAAATACCGATGGGAGGCTTCCCCACGCTCGCTGCAGCAAAGGTTCGGCAACACCATCGAAAATTCACGCGACATACAGTTGAACGGCAGTCTGCGATTCTCAACCCTGTACGATAAAATCCCTTTCCTGAAAAAAGCACGCCTCGACATTTCGGCAAAGGGCCAAAATCAGCCGGGGAAACTGCCGGGACGCGATGCGGATAAGCCCAAAGGCAAAGAAAAAGAAAAAGACGGAGATCCAAAACTGGCCGATGCCCAGGGCAAAAAAGCCGAAGCTGACAGCCTCGAAAAACCGAAAAAAAACTACCTGAAAATCATAGGCAATTATACCCTGGGTGTATTAACCATGGTAAAAGACGCCAACCTCACTTTTTCGAGGACCAACGGCATCATGCTCCCAGGCTTTACTCCCGAGCCCGGACCTTTAGGCAATAGCTGGAATGTGAATGCGCCGGGACTTGGCTTCATCTTTGGCAGTCAGAAAGATATTCGCAATAGTGCTTCCACCCTTGGCTGGCTTACTTCGGATACCCTGCTCAACAACCCGTACATCACCCGCTCCACCGAAAACCTGATGTTCCGTTCCACTCTTGAGCCGATCAGGAATTTCAAAATCGACGTCACGGCCGACAGGTCCTACTCCACGAATTATACCTCCCATTTCAAGGCGAACAGCAAGGGGGAATTTATTGAAACTCTGGCCCAGGAAAGCGGTAATTTCAGCATGTCGTATTTTATCTGGCCAACGGCTTTCTCGAAAGATAACAGTAAAAATATCAGCCCGGTGTTCGAGCAGATGCTTTCGTACCGGGTAACCATCGCTAAGAGGCTGGCCAGTGCAAACCCCAATTCCGTCGGCGATTCACTGGGATTTCCGAAAGGATACGGGCCAACCCAGCCCCAGGTGCTGATGGCTTCCTTCCTGGCGGCATACAGTGGAAAGGATCCAAATAAGATTAAGTTTAATCCTTTCCCTAAAATTCCTTATCCGAACTGGCGTGTAACCTATAACGCGAGCCAGGGAATAGAGTTCCTGCGCAAGTATTTCCAGTCGTTCAATATTTCGCATGCCTACCGCTGTTCGTATTCGGTTGGAGGCTTCCTTACCGACAGCAAATATGCGGAAGATGGTGGCTTTGCTTCGGCCTTGAATGCCATGCAGAATTTTATTCCACAGAAACAAATGGACGTAATTTCCATCACCGAGCAGTTTGGCCCCTTCATCGGATTCGATGTAACGATGAAGAACAGTATGCTTGCGCGGCTCGAATACAAGAAAACCCGCAACCTCTCTTTAAGTTTCACGGGGAACCAGCTTACGGAGATGAGGAGTAACGAATTCGTGATCGGTACAGGGTATAGATTTAAAAGCGTTCCTTTTAAAATCAAGTCGCTGGCTACCGGTAAAACAGTTAAGATGAAAAGCGACCTGAATGTGAAGCTCGATTTCTCCATACGCGACAACCGCACGGTGCTCCGGCAGATTGAGGACGACAATAACCAGATTTCGACCGGTACAAGGCAGATCTCCATTAATGCCTCAGCCGACTACATGGTGAGCCAGAAACTGAATGTTAGGCTTTTCTACGACCAGACCATCAGCAAACCGCACGTATCGGCCCAGATACCCACTTCCAATACCAATGCGGGTGTTTCCCTGAGGTTCACCCTGGCACAGTAGTATATCATCGGATTTCCGCCCTTGCCTGCTGGCAGCACACTGGGTTCACGGAAGAAAGGAATGAACCTGATTGATTAAATCAGGGAACAGGGCCAGGTGTTCTGAGAGTAATGTTTTGGTCAGGCCTGAAAAAGGCAGAAAAAGCAGACTGCATTATTCAGAATCATTCTAATTTGAAAATTAGTGATGGCAGATTGATCACAATGCTTAATTTTGACGTTGAAAAAAAACGAAAACAATGAATATACCTGAAAATCTTTATTATACCAGTGATCACGAATGGATCAGGGTTGAAGGCAGCACCGGAGTAGTAGGCGTTACCGATTTTGCACAACACCAGCTCGGCGATATCGTATTTGTGGATGTAGCCACGGTAGGTGAAACCCTTGCGGAAGGCGATACTTTCGGCACTATCGAAGCTGTGAAAACCGTTTCGGATATGTTTATGCCCCTGGAATCGGAAGTTACAGAATTTAATGAAGCACTCAACGACGAGCCCGAACTCGTCAACAACGACCCATACGGTGCCGGATGGATTGTGAAAGTTCTTATTGCTGATATGACCAAACTGTCGACACTTCTTTCCCCCGAGCAATACAAGGCCTTAGTTGAGGCTTAATAACTAATTGTATTGACACCGGTTTCCACACCACCTTCACGGATTAAATATTATACACCTGCCCTTCTCTGGACAGGTGTTATTTTTGTGTTGATAAGCATCCCCGGCAATTACATTGTTCCTCTGCAGCGCCTGGTGGTTTTCGAACACTTTGATAAAATAGTACATATCGGCATTTTCGGGGTTCTTATCCTGGCCTGCATGTATGGGTCCGATAAAGTGTACGGCGCCACTGTTTTCTCATGGCAAACGGCGGCCGCCCTTTTCGTGGCGTTTTTCCTTGGCGCTTTGTCCGAACTGATGCAGGCATATATTCTCATCGGACGCGACGGAAGCATTTGGGATTTTGTGGCCGATTGCCTGGGTAGCATAGGGGGTGTCATGGTTTATGGGTGGTGGAGACTCAGATATAAAAAGATGAATTGAAAGTCAGAAAACAGGGTATGAGCCTGCCTGTGGTTGGGTAAGCACTACTATACGGACCGGCAACTTTCACGGCTTAAAGATGTATTGACCCTGCTCTTTCATTTTTGAGTAAATGTGCCGGCTGGGCCTGAGCCTGACCAGGAACGGTATATCACTTTATGGAAGTCTTCCCGGATTTAAAGGGTTCCCGGTATGGTTTTATGATCTTAATGAGCGGATCGTTTATAATAAATAGCTGATTTTTTCTGATAACAGCAACCGGAAAATTTCGCTTCGCGCTAGATGCCTGCAAACTTTCAGGCCGTTATGAGGTTTATCTGTAATTAATTTTATTCTATGAATGTTTTTAAGCCTGAAGTCTTCCAGGGTACTATGTCTTCAAAAAGATACTTCGAAGGATGGTATTTTAAACACGTTTCGAAGAACCTGGAACACGTTTATTCCTTTATCCCGGGAATTTCTCTAAACACTGAGAATCCTCATGCCTTTATTCAGGTCATCAATGGCCTGACAGGTAAAACCCAGTACATTGAATACCCGGTATCGGAATTCAGTTACAGTACGGATCAGTTCAGGGTGCAGGTCGGGGATTCGGTTTTCACGGCCGATGCTATGCTTTTAAACATCAATTCCCCTTTAATCAAGGTAAACGGGCGCTTAAGCTTTTCGGGAAGCGTGAAATACCCAACATCGGTATTTGCGCCCGGCATCATGGGCTGGTATTCCTTTGTTCCGCTTATGGAGTGTAAGCATGGCGTGGTTTCGGTAACGCACAGGGTCGACGGAAGTTTATCCGTTGACGGGGAGCAGCTTGATTTTTCGGGAGGTAAGGGGTATATCGAAAAGGACTGGGGCAAATCATTCCCCGAATCCTGGATATGGCTGCAAAGCAACAATTTCGCCCATTCCGATGCCTGTATCATGATGAGCATTGCTAAAATCCCCTGGCTGGGCAGCTTTTTTACCGGGTTCCTTGGTTTCCTGTACCAGGGAGGTGTGTTTTACCCATTCAGCACCTACCATAAATCGGATATTACCGCCCTGGGTCTGACGGGTGAGAAACTGAGCCTGGAATTCAAAGGGAAGAAGCAGCTGCTTAAAATTACGGCTACCCTGAAGCAATCGGGTATTCTGCTGGCCCCCGAATCAGGGAAAATGAGCAGCAGGATCAAGGAAAGCGTCGATTCGGAGCTGGAGGTTGAATTGCTTGACCTTAAGGGAACTGTTCTCTTCCGGGATACGGCTTCCCGGGCCGGACTGGAGGTAATTGAAGGGATTTTTGAGATTGTGAAACTCAAGCCACAGAAGAAGAAGCCGGCTCAGGCGGAATAATAGGTCTGGGTATATCTGAACCTGTTGGCAGAGCCATTGGTGTTACAATAGGCGTTGGATCAGCCTTGCAACGCCTACTCAGCTTAGTTGATCAATTCAAAGAAGCCTTTAGCCGAGTTATAGCTGTATATTTCACCGGTTTCGATAATATAATACCAGCCGCTGATGGTCAGAAGGCCTTTTTCGTATTTTTCGGCTATATAGGGATACGTAAGCAGGTGATGGATTTGTTCCACTATATTCATTTGTTCGGTCAGCCATTCCCTGGAGGCATGACTGCCTTCGGGCAACATAGCCAGTACCTTTTCTTTTACCGGCAGGGCCAGTTCCAGCCATTTGCGGGTATGGGGTAATTTATCGAAATACGCGGCAGGCTGATACAAGGCTGCGCATCCGCCGCAGTTCGAATGGCCACAGATCACTATATTCTCCACTTCAAGTGCCTGTATGGCAAATTCTATGGCCGAAATTGTCGCCAGGTATTCACCCGAACGCTGGTAAGGAGGTACAATATTGGCCACATTGCGTACTATAAAAAGTTCGCCGGGTTGGGTAGTGGTAATCATGGCCGGTACCAGCCGCGAATCGGAGCAGCCTATAAACAGGGTGTGCGGGTTCTGCTGCCGGCCCAGCTCCGAAAATAACTGCTCATGGGTTTCGAAATCATTTTGCCTGAAGGCAACAGCACCATCAATTAATTTTTTCATATAATTCAGTAATAGTGAAATGCCTCAAATGGAATGCAGTTAGTATTAACAACCGTTTGCCCTTTTTGTAGGATGGTGCCTTTATTATTTTTTTACCTATTGCAACGTATAGTACAGGCCAAACCTCAAAAAAAGTAAAGTTTAGCACAAGGTATAGATATACCGATGAGCCGGAAGGAATAGCGGCCGGCTGTTTGACTCGCTCAAATAGGGTTCGGGCGGGCATCCCATACTGCATTTGTTTGGCTAAAAAATGAAATATCTAATATTTGCAAATAACATTATTATTTATAAAAAGCATTTAATGTAGGGGGGATATATAAATAATGGATGTAATAGTTTCCTTATTATACAAAAAAACAGGGGGTAAAGGAGAAATATATATGTAAAGTGCTGAGAGATTAAAAATATGATTATTTTTGCAGCGGAGAAATATATCAGTTTATATCTAAATTGTCAGTTATGAAATCCGGTCGGAAGAAACTCGTTTTAGTGTTGGTTTTATTATTAACGGGTATATCAGGAGTATTTGCTTCGGACGGGGCAAAGATTGATTCAGGAGCCACAGCCTGGATGCTGACCTCTACAGCCCTGGTTTTATTGATGATTCCGGGTTTGGCTTTGTTTTACGGAGGCCTGGTGCGAACCAAAAACGTACTGGGAACCATGATGCATAGTTTTGTAGCCATGGGCATCATCAGCGTTCTTTGGGTGATACTGGGATACAGCATGAGTTTCGGGCACAATGTGTTAGGCGGCTGGTTCGGCTGGAATGCCGATTATTTTTTCTTAAAAGGAATTGATACCAATATCCTGGATGCGGGTATTCCCGAATATGTTTTTACCATGTTCCAGGGCAAGTTTGCCATTATTACCCCGGCGCTGATAGCGGGTGCCATAGCCGAACGGGTTTCCTTTAAAGCCTACTGTTTTTTTATTGCCATATGGAGCGTATTGGTTTACAACCCGCTCTGCCACTGGGTTTGGGCATCGGACGGTTTCCTGTTTAATATAGGAGCCAAAGGAGCCATCGATTTTGCAGGGGGTACGGTGGTGCATATTTCGGCCGGGGTGAGCGGGCTGGTTGCCGCCATTTACCTTGGAGTACGCAGGGGATTTCCTTACCAGGTCATACGTCCGAACAATATGGTGATCACCATGCTGGGGGCCGGTTTGCTTTGGGTGGGATGGTTTGGTTTCAACGCCGGAAGCAGTATCTCCAGCGGGCTTACCACGGCACAGGCCCTGGTGGCCACACAGGTGGCCGCAGCATCGGGAGCTCTACTATGGATTATCATTGAGGCTTTACACCAGGGAAAAGCTACGGCCCTGGGATTTGCCAGCGGTATACTGGCCGGTCTGGTAGCGGTTACCCCTGCCGCCGGGGTGGTGCAGCCTTACGGGGCCATGGTGCTGGGCGCTTCGGCTTCGTTTATCTGCTATATGGCCATACAACTGAAAAACAAACTGGGATACGACGACAGCCTCGATGCTTTCGGCATACACGGCGTAGGCGGCATTGTTGGGGCTTTGCTGCTGGTATTCTTCATCCGTCCATCCTGGATGCAGCAGGCCGCTGCCGCCGCAGGCGGAAGCTGGACCGTATGGAACCAGCTTGGAATTCAGGCTGTGGCGGTAGGAACAGCCATCGTTTATTCGGCTGTAATGACCTTTCTGATCATTTACCTGCTCGATAAAGTAATGCGCTTCAAATCGACGGAAGAAGATGAAATGGCCGGTCTCGACAGATCCTACCACGGGGAAAGAGGCTATGGTATGCTGAATGCAAACTAGCGCTGCAGTCCTGGTGAAAAAGATGAGGCTTACTCAGGTTCCGGGCTACACTAACCGGGTTCCTGAAGGTAAGGAAGACATAATAAATGTGAATAGAGATAATTTAGTGATTAGCTGAGGGCCGCAAATCATGCGGGAACACGTCAGGGAAACATATGCTGCGGGCAAGCGGAGTTTGATGTGGAAAAGCCTGCCCTTTTAGCCTGTAAAACCTATTTAACCTGTTAATTTAATACCCAACAAATGAAGCTTATAACAGCAATCATCAGGGAAGCCCAGCTCGATAAAGTGCGGGAGGCGCTTATTGAAGCTGAAATTAAAAGGATTACCGTCAGCCGCGTTTCGGGGCACGGGCAGCAGCGGATAGAGGAAATGTACCGGGGGCAGATTATCGTTCCGGATCTGATACCGAAAATAAAAATCGAAATTGCCGTGAATGAAGAATTTGTTGACATCACCGTGGATGCCATCCTGAAATCGGCCCGCACCAACGGCACAGGCGGGAAAGTAGGCGACGGAAAAATATTTATCACGCCCCTGGAGGACTGCATACGGATTCGCACCGGTGAAAGGGGCGGAAACGCGATTTAGAACCGCCATTTAATACCATAGGGAGTTTAATGGGGAGCTCAGGCGGAGTTTAATCGCATTCATAGGGCAATGGCCCAACTGCAACCCTGCCGGGTATTCGTCCCGGGCAAAACTATAATAAAAAAAGTTATTACTATTGCTGATATCAAGACCTGCCGGTCCGCTATGCTTTTTATACCCTACAGGCTTTAGGCTGAATTCCGGCCAACGCATACTTTGTGCGAGCTGCCCCACCTTTCACACTCCCCGAACTTTTTCATCCTGTTTTTGTTATTCTTTTCATTCATTTCAGAAAACCAATATTTTTTAACCCTTCCTATCCCATGAAAAATAAAGTATTCGGTGCTGTAGCTTTTTTGGCGGCAGCGCTTGTTAGTATGTCGTTTATTCAAAACAAAAAAGTCATGCCCCTGTTAAAAGAAGAAAATGTAAGCTATATGGCGGATGGCGTCGCGTTGAAAGGTTTCGTGGTGTACGACGCGAATATTAGCGGGAAACGCCCTGCCGTGCTGGTGGTTCCCGAATGGTGGGGCTTGAACGATTATGCCAGAAGCCGGGCCCGTCAGCTGGCTGCTTTAGGGTATGTGGCCATGGCCGTGGATATGTACGGCGACGGAAAAATAGCCGCAAACCCACAGCAGGCCCAGGAATTAGCCTCGCCTTTTTATGCCAGCCCGCAGCTGGCAAAAACCAGGCTGGAGGCCGCGCTTCATAAAGTGAAAGAATACAAACAAACCGATGCCGCCAATGTGGCAGCTATAGGATACTGCTTCGGCGGTTCGGTGGTACTTAACTCCGCCAAGCTGGGTGCCGACCTCAAGGCCGTGGTAAGTTTTCACGGGGGACTCAAGGGTGTACCCGCCGATAAAAATCTGCTGAAAGCACAAATACTGGTTTGCCACGGTGCCGCCGATAAATTTGTTCCTCAGCAGGATGTGGATGCATTTAAGCATGCCATGGACTCTATAGGTGCCGGCTACACTTTCAAAGCTTACGCCGACGCTACCCACGCCTTTACCAATCCCGACGCTACACGTATAGGCAAGCAATTCAGCATGCCTATCGAATACAATGCCGCTGCCGATAAAGCTTCCTGGAGCGATATGCAGAAATTCCTGGCCGGTATTTTTAAGAAATAGTTAACGAACTTTCCTGTAAGTCAAAACGGAAACGGGATGCAGAAGCTCATGCTCCTGAACAAAACCACTTTCCGCCCAATAGTAGCGACCTGATTATCGTCAAGGTGTCTGTACACCCTTGGATGCAGACATATCCGAAGGATTGGCTGCAGGCAAGGGGTGTCTGACACCGGACGATGGAAAATGTCGGATGTGGGATGTCGGATGTGGGATGTCGGATGTGGGATGTGGAATCTACCCTCTTCTCCTTGTCCCCCTTTCTCCTTGTCCCCTTGTCTCAAATCAATCCAATCAATCTCTTCAATCTCTTCAATCCTATCTCACACTACCCTATCTTCCAATCCATCACTATCCTCTTCTCCTTGTCCCCTTGTCTCAAATCAATCCCATCAATCTCCTCAATCTCTTCAATCCCATCTCACACTACCCTAACCTCCAATCCATCACTATTCACTATTCACTATTCACTTTTCACTATTCACTGTCTTACAGCAGTTTCCGCTGCCTGCAATACTTCCTTGGTATCAATATCATAAACAAAGGCTACCACATGGCAGTTTTTAGGAACCATGGCATTGGGATTAAAACCGGTAAAATGAACCTGGAAAGTATTGATAACAGGAGCTGAAGAGGTATTGTCTTTCGACAGAACCGGCGTGCCCCAGGTGCCATTCACTGCGCCGCGCATCACATGCATATGCACATAATCGAGTATATAGGGCGTGGTGCCTACCGTAGCATCGCCATTGTACTGCGCCTGAACAATGCTGTCCTCGGTAAGCACTACCGAGAGATTTAATCCGCGGCCGGTAAGGGATTCGGGGAAACTTGTTTTTACATGCACGCACAACTTATCATCGGCAGCACTGTATTCGGTAATCAGCTGTAAATCCATCAGAGGGGCTTCGGTCAACGCGCTCTTAACGCCATCGGCCCAGGCCGAGGGTTTGGCTACCTGCTTGTTTTCGGGATATCCCTTGCGGCACACCATGCCATTGGGATTACCGAGATTACCTACTTTAAAGAAGTCGTCCCAGGCTGTGCCTTGCGCGGTACGGAAATCGTAATTCCATACCGGGTCGCCGGCATTCACATTGGCAAACCAGCCTGCATGAACGGCTATCACTACCAATGAGTCTTTGTACTGTTCTTTCAGGTCGCGGGCAATAAGCCCGGCCCTGGGGCAATTAGGGCAGGTATGCCCGGTATAGTCTTCGAGCAGTACATGTTTAAAATGGGCCGTCACAGCCGGAAATTCCGGAACGGGGCAGGCCGCGGTATCCACCGGCGCATTGCGGATTACATAGGGGGCATCCACTTTATCGCAGGAAACAAGCAGAAACAAAGCCGCTGCTGCCAGAAGTAAGGAATTCAGATATTTTGAGTTTGTCATGGAGTATTCTATTTAAAAACTTGTGGTGATACTAACCGAGAAACCGTTCGAAGCCGGAACAACCCGGCAAACTCCGCCTACGCATACCACACCTGCACGCTGCTTGCCGTACGAAAGCTGTACGCGGTTTGCGTTGTTGTTATAGGCAACGGCAACAAGAGGGTAATGAAAACGGCGACCGCTGTCGTCGTTGCCATAATTCCACTGGTCGGCAAAGCTGACAAACCAGGTAGGCGCCACCGTGTATTCGAGCAGGCCCATCATCCAGTTTCCTTCATCCTGTTTGGAAAGCAAAGCCTGGGTTTCGAGGCGTAAGGCTTTGGAAGGGGTGATTTTATAGGTCATGTCGGCAATAAAAATATGGGCATGTATCATCGAAAGGCCCTGGGCATCGAGGTCGTTGGTAATAGCGTAGATGTTGTAATCCTCGTGCATATACGTGACCTGCATTTTGAAGCTTTTATTGAACTTATGCCCTATCTCTACATTCAGGTCGCGGAAATATTTGGTATCCCCAATTTTGAAAAACGGGGAGGTATAACCCAGCGTTCCCTTGATGGTATCGCCCACGAAGTCCTTCACAATGGAGTTGATAGCCGAACAGGTAACGGCAATGTCGGTTCCGTATTTACCGCCCAGCCAGGTATTTTTCTTTATTTTATAATTGAGCTGCCCGCTTATTCCCATTTCGCTGTTGGGTTGGGTTGCGTATGGATACACAGCAGCCAGGGTATAGGTTTGCTGTTTGGTAATGGCGGGCAGGTAGTTGATATCAAGTACTTTTTCTTCACCGGTACGTTTCGACTTGAACATCATATTGTCGAGGCGCTTGGCTTGTATGAGTATGCCCAGGCCTTTCTGGTTGTATGAAACATTCAGCAGCAGGGCTTCGCCTTTTTTATAGATGTAGTTGTTCTGTTCGTTCGGATCGTTCATTTTCTGAACGTATTCGGCTCCCAGGCCAAAATTGCCGTAGCTAAGGTTAAACCTACCGGCCCCGGAGGCTACATTTAAAGGCAGTACCAGCTCTTCCTGTTTTGCGTTGTATACCAGTTCGTTTGCTTCGTATTTGCTCACGAAACTTCCCCCCAGTTGCAGGCGCAACTTGCTGTTTTCGAGGGAAGGTATTAAGTCGTTGAGGTTTACATCGGCATCGCCACCGCGTACTATGCCCGGGCCATAGTCCCAGAAATAGCGCTGTACGCCGTAAATGCCTTTCAACTCAATACCTTTCACCGGGGTGAATTTCACCCTGATGCCATTGAGGGCATTATCGTAACCCAGGTTATGTTCCTCGTAAGTGCGGAATATCATGCCGCTGCCAAACTGATCGTAAATATGCCCGGCCGTAACCTGGAACTGCCCGGTTTTATAGTCCACAAACCAGTAGGGAACTCCTGTGCCTTTATACCGCGGATCGTAGCCGTTTACGGGATTGAGGTAGGTTTCGTAACGCAGTCCCGCATTGAAATTACCGGAGGTATACGTTATGTTGGTCCAGCTGTTCATCAGCATTTTCTCGCCCACGGGGAAGGCCCTGATAGCCGAATCGACCATATAGTATTGCGCGTCGAGTTGAAAATTTCCGTTTACCTGGCTTCCAAGGGGACTGCCCTGTGCAAAAAGCAAGGCCGGACTCAGGCAAAACAGCGCAGCCACGAAAGTTGCGAAAGAAAGTATTTTTGTTTTCAAGTTACAGAATTTTGATTTGTGACAGGCCGAAAGCTTCGGCAAATCTACATATTTTCTTTTATAAAAAAACCTCCCGACAAATCGTAATCCGCTGATTACATTTTTTATCAGGAGGTTAAGCCGGTCTGCGGTCAAATCAGCAGGATAAACTGCTTTCTGCGCCGGGACCTGAGCGTTTACAGCCATTTAGACCGTATAAACAGATAAAAAATCCGCAGCTGAAAAGGCTGATTAAAGCGCTGAATAGTTCAGGTAGTTTTAATGTGTAGCTGCGGCTTCTGCATTCACTTTGCGCACCTCGTTGATCAGGTCAAGCTCGGCGCCTTCGCTGAAACTGGTATGCTGCCAGACGATTTCGCCCTTTCCGTTCACGATAAAGGTATGGGGAACGGCATTTACATTCATGGCGCGCTTGAAGTCGGCATTCTGGTCGAGCAGTATGTCGTAATTCCAGCCCTTGCCGTTTACCAGGGTTTTAACCTGTGCCGTGGAGCGGGAGTCGTCGATGGAAACGGCATACACCTTTACGCCGGTTTCTTTCTGCCAGTCGTCGTACACGTCGGCAATGGCGGTGAGTTCCTTCACGCAGGGTTTGCACCAGGTGGCCCAGAAACTGATAATAAAGGGTTTGCCGTCGTTAAAGAGCTTGTCGGTATTCACTTTTGAGCCTTTCATGTCGGTGACCGTCACATTGGGCAGTTTAAAAAGTACTTTGGCCGTTGCCGGTTCCTGGGCCAGCAGGCTTGTTCCGGATACGATGAGCAATGCAACAAGAAGGAGGGTTTTCATATTTGAAGCGTAGGGTTAAGGTTTCTGAATTATTTCTGGGGGCAATAAACTTCGAGAATTTTACTTTCCATAAGAGGAACAATACGGATGTTTTCCATAATGGCAGGGATAAGCATCACTTCACCGGCTTTCAGGGATTCCTGTCCGCCTTCGTATTCTACAGTGCATTTGCCTTCGGCGCATTGCAGTATCACGAACGAATCGAGGCCGCTGTAGTCTTTGATTACAGGAACATCGAAATGGATCAGGCTGGTATTGAAATAGGTGCTTTCGACTACCGGAACGGTTTTGTTGATTTCGTGCGGGTACTCCGACTTATACACATCCTGTTTAGCGAAATCGAGAGCAGCCAGGGCCAGGTCGGTATGCAGTTCCCGGGAGACGCCATGGGCATCCACGCGGTCGAAATCGTAGATGCGGTAGGTAAGGTCGCTGCTTTGCTGAATTTCGAAGATCAGCAGGCCGGGGCCAATAGCATGCACCCTGCCGGCGGGAATATAATAAACATCGCCTTTCTGAACCTTTTCATAGTTCATGATTTCTTTGATGCTTCCGTTACGGAGATGTGAAAGGTACAAAGGAGCCGACATGGCCTGGTTAAAGCCGCTGATCAGTTCGGCACCGGGTTCGGCAGCAGCCACATACCACATTTCGGTTTTACCCGAATCGTCGTGCCTGCTTTGGGCGAGCGTATCGTCGGGATGTACCTGTATGGAAAGCCAGTCGCTGGCATTCAGTATCTTGATCAGCAAAGGGAATTGGGTGCCGTATTTTTCGAAAACAGCTTCACCCACCAGGTCGCCCATATAAATATCGATCAGCTCATCCAGCTGGTTTTCGGCCAGGAAGCCGTTATTCACCACGCTGATTTCATCACCGTATCCTGACAGCACCCAGGCTTCGCCGCAATTGGCAAGCGGGGCGTAGTCCATTCCGAAAACCGTATGTATTTTATCGCCTCCCCAGATTTTTTCTTTGAAAACGGGGTTGAATTTCAGGGGATATAATTCGTTCATGGATTTTTATTTTTAGATGTAAGGGAAGGGAGAAGTGCGAAGGGGGAAAATATGGATTGACTTTTATGTTCAGTTTCAGGTTAAACTCTCCGTCAGGCCTGCAGCTAAAAAGGCTGATTGCTGTATTTGGTATTCAGGCTGTTCTTTATTTGAATTCCGGAGTCGAATCATTCACAACACACTACTCACCACTCTCTCTGTCAGTCATTTAAAATAAACCACAGTTGCATTCCAACTCCCAAAAGTACAATATTATCCATTTCCGGCAACGGTGGAGGAGCAATCCTTCGAAGGAAAAATTTCGAAGCCCGGAAAGGAGTACTTTTGCAGGTTCAAAATAAACCCTATGAGCGGGAACCCCGAGAAACCTTTACGCAAACCCGGCTGGCTGAAAATCAGCCTTCCGAAGGGCGATAACTTCCTTCAGGTGAAAGGCATACTCGAAGTAAAGGGTTTGCATACTATCTGCTCCAGCGGCAAATGCCCCAATATGGGCGAATGCTGGAATGCCGGCACGGCTACCTTTATGATCCTTGGCGACATCTGCACCCGGAGCTGTAAATTCTGCGCCACCCGTACCGGGAAACCTTTACCTGTGGATGTGGACGAGCCGGGGAAAATTGCCGATTCGGTCAGGCTTCTGAACCTGAAACATGTGGTTGTCACTTCCGTTGACCGGGATGATTTACCCGATGGAGGAGCAGCCATCTGGGCAGAAACA
Source organism: uncultured Bacteroidales bacterium (assembly GCA_903864265.1). Taxonomy (GTDB): domain Bacteria; phylum Bacteroidota; class Bacteroidia; order Bacteroidales; family UBA4417; genus UBA4417. Next base: position 24,211 of record CAIPFN010000080.1, read on the forward strand.
GTCAGGAAAGTGAAAGAAATGAACCCCGGTATTACCATTGAAACCCTTGTTCCCGACTTTTGCGGAAATGCGGCTCAGCTTCAGCAGCTTATTGATGCTGCCCCGGATATTATTTCGCATAACCTCGAAACGGTCCGCCGCCTGACACCCCGGGTACGCAGCGCCGCTCAGTATGATCGCAGCCTGGAAGTGCTGCGGCAAATTGCTGCTTCGGGTCTGAAAGCCAAATCGGGCATCATGCTTGGCCTGGGCGAAACCGAAGCCGAAGTGCTGGAAACTATGGATGATTTGCGGAAGGTGAACTGTGGTATTCTTACCATAGGGCAGTACCTGCAACCTTCGAAAGCACACCTTGAAGTGGCTGAATATATACACCCTGAGCAGTTTGAAAAATACAGGCTAGCCGGGTTGGAGAAAGGATTCAGGCATGTGGAAAGCAAACCTCTGGTAAGGAGTAGTTATCATGCAGAGAAACATGTTTGATGTGGGATGTGGAATGTCGGATGTCGGATGTATGATTTCGGATGTTTCATGAAATTAGATACTCCCGATAAATATGATGATCAATATTATAGCTTTTCTGCTTGTTCAACCAGACGATTCCTTGGTACGTTCTCATTCTTCCTGCCGCTAACCAAAATAATAAATGAAAGTAATTTTCAAGGATCTGGGTTTAATGCCCTACCAGCAAGCCTGGGATTACCAGGAGAAACTTCTCGGTGAGATCATTCACCAGAAACTGGAATTTCAGAAACGTCCTTCCATTCAACAGGAATTCACTGATAACTACCTGCTGTTTGTTGAGCATCCGCATGTTTTCACCCTGGGAAAAAGCGGCTCGGAGGCGAACCTGCTGGCGAACCTGGTTCAGCTACAGGCTAAAAATGCCGAATTTATCACCACTAACCGGGGAGGTGATATCACCTATCACGGTCCGGGACAAATTGTGGGTTACCCCATACTGAACCTTGATTATTTTGCGAAAGGTATACGCGACTATATTGATAAACTGGAAGAAGCCATTATCCTTTGCCTGAATCATTATGGAATTGAAGGTTCCCGGTTCCCGGGCGCCACGGGGGTATGGCTCGACACCGCGGTGGCCGCGAAAACGCGGAAAATCTGTGCCATGGGGGTTCGGGTAAGCCGCGGAGTAAGCATGCATGGCTTTGCTTTTAATGTTAACACCGATTTGTCGTACTTTAGCCTCATCAATCCCTGTGGCTTCAACGATAAAAAGGTAACTTCGCTGCAGGCTGAAACAGGCCGTGAAATGGATACAGAAGAAGTTAAAGCGATATTGAAAGAAAAAATCTCGGAGGTTTTCGGAATGGAATTAGACTTATCCACCCCAAAAACACACCATTAATCTTTATTCCTACATCACACATCCGAAATCCGAAATCCGAAATCCGACATCCGACATCCGACATCCGACATCCCACATCCGACATTAATAAAATCACACAACATGACTCCCATCAAATCCATCTGCGTCTTCTGTGGCTCCAGTGCCGGAAGCCGTGAAGAATACACCGTAAAAGCCCGCGACCTGGGACTGCTGTTGGTTGAAAAAGGAATTACGCTGGTGTACGGCGGCAGCAATGTCGGCATCATGCACGTGATTGCCGATACCATGATGCAGGCCGGCGGGAAAGTGATCGGCGTGATGCCGCATAATCTCATCGAGCGCGAAGTGGCACATAAAGCCATAACCGAATTCCATGTGGTGGAAACCATGGCCGAACGCAAGGCGGTTATGGATACCCTTTCGGATGCTTTTATCGCCATGCCCGGGGGAATCGGCACCCTCGACGAACTTTTCGAGGTGATGAGCTGGAACCAGCTTGAACTGATTACCAAACCGGTAGCCTTATTCAATGTGCTGGGTTATTATGATCAGCTGATCTCCTTTCTTGACCACTCAGTTGATCAGCGTTTTGTAAAGCCCGAACACCGGATTAACCTGATAGCCGAAAGCGATGAGAATATTCTTCTCGAAAAGATAATGAACTATAAACCGGTGAAAGTGGATGGAGGAAAATGGATTAAGGAATTGAGGGATAATTCATTCTGATGGCTGATGGGCCAGAGGTTTTAATCAGGCATTTCCGGCACTTTTTCATTTCGAAAAAACCTTGCCTACCCTGTAATTTCGTAATTTTAAGTCTATCAGATTTCAGCTGAATTCTGTTTCCCCCAACTAAAATAATTTGAAATTATGGAAGCCGTTAAATTATATGATAACAAGAAAATACGTTCGGTCTGGGATGCTGAACAGGAGAAATGGTTTTTCTCGATCGTTGATATAATTGAAGCACTAACCGATAGCAATAACCCACAGGTATATTGGCGGGTTCTTAAAAAACGGCTTCTTGCCGAAGGAAACGAAACCGTTACAAATTGTAACGCTTTGAAAATGCAAGCACCTGATGGGAATATGCGTTGAACCTACACAGACCGCCCCCGAAAATACTGGAGCGATTTAAAATCAAAATTAAAAAAGAAGACAGCGAGTTGTCCGAAAAAATCGGACAACTGAAAATGTAAACAGAAGCACAAACAAAAAAACATCGTCGGTCCGCTGAATGCAAAAACATTGAAAGAAAGTAAAAAGGTAAAAAGACTCAAATAATCTTTGGAATTAAATTAAAAATACATGCTCATCATAGGAATTACCGGAACATTAGGCGCAGGAAAAGGAACCATTGTAGATTACCTGGTACAGGAAAAAGGCTTCGTGCACTTTTCGGTTCGCGGATTCATAACCGAAGAAATTGTACGGCAGGGATTGCCTGTGAACCGCGACAGCATGGTTACCGTTGCCAATAAGCTGCGTGCCGGGAATTCGCCCTCCTACATTATCGACCAGCTATACGAACAGGCACTGATTACAGGGAAAAACTGCATTATCGAGAGCATACGAACTCCCGGCGAGGTACAATCGCTGGTCGAAAAAGGCAATTTCGTGCTTTTTGCCGTGGATGCCGACCCTATGCTGCGTTACGATCGTATTGTGATGCGCAATTCCGAAACCGACCGGATATCATTTGCCACTTTCATCGAAAACGAGGAGCGCGAAATGCAATCGGACGATCCGAACAAACAGAATATCGGGAAATGCATTGAGAAAGCTGATTGTATTTTCTATAATAACTCTTCAGTAAAGGATTTACATAAGCGTGTTGAAGCAGAACTGGCGGAGTTAAACATCGGCCTTGGTTAAAACTATATACTGGTTTTCCGACCCGGCCTAAAATATATGTCCGTTTTGTATTAGCACACAGCGATTCAATTCTATTACGGGAAGATCACCTGTAACCAGGCTATAGCAACAGCGTCCTGTGCATTTACGCCCCAGCTTTCTATAAACAAAAGAGGCTTACGCTGGCTCAAAATGCCACAACTTCAAACTATTTAGAATAGTACAAAGATCAATTTCAGGCTTTTATACGTCTCGTCAGATCTCTGGCTCCGTGATGTACCATTAAAATTTGCAATTCTTCTTTACTGACAATTTGATATATGATCCGATAATTCCCTTCAACAATTTCCCGGATTTTAGGGTCATTTATTTCTTCAACAATTTTACCAATTTCGATTTGCTTCTTCAAAGCTTCAGTTCGGGACCGGATACGCTCCACTTGAAATTTGGCATATCGTTTCGAATCAAAAGAGATATAATCATAAATCTCTTTCAAATCATTCCTGGCAGCCGCTAACCAGACTATTCGAACCATTCTCCCATTTCTGCTTTAAGTTCTTCTTCTGTAATAGTTTCACCAATTTTTGATTGCTCAATTCTATTCTCCAATTTCTCAACAAAAATCAACCTATCAATGAGTTCATCGATCGACATTTCATCCGGAAATTGCTCAATGTGCTTTTTTAGCTTTTCTTTGGTTATCATTGTTCAATAATATAAAGCTAAGGTACAGGTTTTAAACTGGTTTTTCTTAAAAATCAGGATTCACTAATTTGTTATTTCGGATCCATCTTGTCAATCAGCAGAATATCTGCAAAAAGAAATTGAGGTTTCATAAGTAACCTCTTAACATCCCACATCTGACATCCCACATCTGACATCCCACATCCTATTTCCCTGTTTCGGCGGGATCTATATTATCTACCAGTTGTTTGGCATATTGAAGCACTTCCTCGTTTACATACAGCAGTTCGATTCCGGCCTGGATAAACATTTCTTCCGATTCGGAACCTGAATGGTATTTGAACTCGCACACCACGCGTTCGATGCCACAGTTGATGATGAGCATGGCACAGGTACGGCAGGGCGTCATCCGGCAGTAAAGGGTGCTTCCCTGCAAAGGGATGCCTAACCTGGCAGCCTGGCAAATAGCATTTTGCTCGGCATGAACCGTGCGTACGCAGTGGTTGGTTACCTTTCCGTCCTCATGGGTCATCTGTTTAAAGAGGTGGCCTACCTCGTCGCAATGCGGTAATCCTACCGGTGACCCTACATAGCCTGTAACCAGTATCTGTTTATTCCTTGCAATTACGCATCCACTCCGGCCACGATCGCAGGTGGCACGTTTGGCGATGGTACGGGCCACTTCCATAAAGTATTCATCCCAGGTAGGGCGTATATAGGGCACTTCAGTATCTTCTGCCATAGTCATGATCATTTTATAGAATGTTTTAGAATCCTTAGTCAGCCAAATTACTTGATTTTTTTCAATTTCCTGTAAATCAAATCATCAATGTTTTTAAATTCAATATGAGCAGGAGCGTAACATTTATATAAGCAGAAAGCTGCGCCCCGGATCTAAGATAAATAAAGTCCGGTTCCCGCCCGAATACCTTTTAATTGGAAAATGCTGCTTGAACGATATTCAGCGAAAAATTACTGTCCGTTGTCTTTTACCCTCAATTTACTATGCTTCACCCCGTAAAGGAAATAAAGCACCAGCCCTATCACTAGCCAGATCACGAAACGCATCCAGTTGGTGATGCCCAGTTCACTCATCAGGTACAAATTGGTGAGCAGCCCGAGCACAGGTATGAGTGACCACTGCCTGATAACGGCATACACGGTGGTGATAACGGCCACTATCATAAATACATACATCGGCAGCTGGTTGTGAAACCCCTTGGCCATATGGCCTGTGCCATTCAGCAATCCCGGAAGAAAACCGGGATTTGAAAACCAAACCAGAGCCAGCACGGCAATCCACATTGGGAGCAGGTACCTGCGGCTATTGGCATAGGGCACATTAAACCCTTTTTTATCGGCGCTTTGGTTTCCACGAGGATGTAAAATCAGCACACCACCCGAAACCAATATGAAAGCAAAGAGAGTACCTATGCTGGTCAGATCCGTTACTTCGGTAAGGTTAAGGAAGAGAGCGGGAATGGCAACCAGAAATCCGGTTACAATAGTGGCAAATGCCGGGGTCCTGTATTTTTTGTGAAGCTTCGAGAATCTGGGCGGCAGTAAGCCATCGCGGCTCATGCTCATCCATATGCGGGGCTGCCCGACCTGGAAAACCAGTAAAACTCCAGCCATGGCAATCACGGCACCCAGGGCAATAAAACCTGAAAGACGGGTAAGATGCAAGGTTTCGAAGGCAAAGGCAAGGGGATCGGCCACACCCAGTTTGCCGAAAGGCACCATGCCGGTAAGTACCAGACTGATGGCGACATACAGCACAGTGGTGATAATAAGGGCATAAATCATGGAACGTGGCAGGTCGCGGCGGGGATTACGACACTCTTCGGCAGTAGTGGATATGGCATCGAAGCCGATATAGGCAAAGAAAACTCCTGAAACGCCCTTCAGCACACCACCTATACCATTCGGTGCAAAGGGGCTCCAGTTCGCCGGATCAATATAAAAGGATCCCACGGCAATAACCATTAGCAATATCCCGATTTTGATCAGTACCATAATGTTACCGGCCATTTTGGTTTCGTAAATGCCTTTATAGACCAGCCAGGTGATAAAAACCACAATTCCCAGGGCCGGGATATTGGCGATTAGTCGGATGCTTCCAAAATGCGGTGCCGTCATCCAGGCATCATATGCATTCCTCAGTCCCGAATCCAGGTTAGCTTCCATAACTCCTGAACGGAGTTGTTCGCTTGCCAGTTTAAACCCTTTGGCGGCACTCAGGTAATCGATGGCCAGGTATTCGGGAATATGAATATGCAGCCCGTTGAATAATCCAACAAAATAGCCCGACCACGAAATGGCCACGGCAATGTTCCCTATGGCATATTCCATAATCAGGTCCCAGCCTATGATCCATGCTATCAGTTCTCCGAAACTCGCGTAGGCATAGGTGTAGGCGCTTCCGCTTATGGGAATGGCCGAAGCAAACTCGGCATAGCACATGGCCGATAGCCCGCAGGCTATGGCTGTAAACACGAATAACAAGGATACGGCCGGGCCTCCGCTGGCGGCAGCATTACCAATGGTGCTGAATATCCCGGCACCGATAATGGCGGCAATTCCCATGGCGGTGAGATCCCTCACCCCCAGCCGGCGCTTCATCAAATCAGGATTACCCTCGTCGGCGTGACGAAGGATCATTTCGATAGACTTTTTCCTGAAAAGGTTTTGCATCGTTCAGAATTACCGGCGTAAATGTAAGGAATAGAAGTTTAAGGAGCCATTGAAAAGAAAATTAATAGCAATAAGCGTTGCTACCATCACGGTTTTTACTGCTTACATGCCGTACCGCCTTCAGGAGACAAACGATATTTAAACCTGGCAGGTCACAGTGGCCTGCCAGGTTATAAATTTGAATACATTAACCGGTATAAGGATCAGTGATTTGCCGGTAAAACCGGGAAATAGTTCAGGAAGATTCCTGTATACATCAGAATTTAAACCCAAGTTTGGCAAAGTACAAAGCGCCACTGAATCCCATTTGAACGCTGTCCCATATTCCGCCCGATTCGGTGAGTGCCGGGTCGTGCTTGTCGGGATACGTGTTCATGATATTAACTCCGCCAATAGTTAGAGTCATATTTTTCAGGTTGTAGCCGACTGACAAATCCAATGTAACCTTCGGCATATAGGTATCCAGCTCGTTAGCATCCACCACATTATCGCCGTTATCATTCCAGTTGATAAGTTCCACTTTTCCGAACCGGGTGAGTTTTAGGTTGGAAAAGAAATTTCCCCTGGAATAATCAATCCCGCAGTTAAACTTGCTTTTGGGTGCTGATGCCAGCAAAAAGTATTTCTCGCGAAGCCCGAAATAAGTACTCTCTTTCCCCTGCAGTTTCTGATTGGTATAGATCTTATCAATAACCATGTTGTTGAAGTTTCCGGCGAAGGAAAATTTAAGCGTTTGATGTGCTGTAAGAAGCAGCGAGTATGAAAGTATGGCGTCAGCCCCTTTGGAGGTTGTATTCACAGCATTGGTAAAAAACTGGGCGGCACCAATGTTCAGCCTGGCGAGTTCGTTCCCGATGACGTTGTCGTCGCTGTAAAACGAACCCGTAAGCACTATGCGGTCTTTAATGCGCACATAATAAGCATCCACCGTCAACGACAAGGATTTAACTTTGGCGGTAAAACCAAGGCCGGCATTAACCGAGACTTCCTGTTTTAAATCGGGTATACCCAACGCCCGGCTGATAGGGCTGTTATTTTTGGCGATAATTTTGTCAATGGCCTGTCCGGCTACAATGTCGGTGAATGTAGTATTGAAATACATCTGTGCCAGCGAAGGTGCCCTGAATCCTGAACTAACGGAGCCACGCAGCGAAAGGGCATTTGAAATTTTATAGCGGGCAGCGAATTTGCCGTTTAACGTTTTGCCGAAATCGCTATAGCGTTCAAAACGCCCGGCGCCACTCAGAGTGAATTTATCCGTAACGTCCAGGTCCAGATCAATATAGGAGCCGAAGTTGCTGCGCGATTCCTTTAACTCGTTGCCAGGCTGAAAACCGGGAAACCCCTGTGAGCCACCGGGCCGGAAGGTGGTATCGATACTTGTTATGCCTCCTTCGTTATTCCTGGTAGTATCGATAGCAAATACCGGGTGTCCGTAAGTTTTATACGAACCTTCTTCTCCGGCTACTATCTGGTAGGTTTCGATGCGGTGTTCAACGCCAAAGGCAAAGTTCAATCCTTTAGCTACTGCAGGGAAAAGACGGGATAAATCCAGGGAAGTAGTATTCTGGGCCAGTGAAAAACCACCTGCATCAAAACGGGTAGGCGATTTGTCTAAAAGGGAGGCATTCAGGGTATTGTCGACCATGTAATGAAAATTGTTGGCTCCGAAGGTGTTGTTGGCATCTAATTTAAAGCCGCCTATCAGCGTTTTCATGCCCACCGAAAGCGATTTGTCAGTTATCACCGATTGAATCTGGGGGTCGAATCCATTAGGGTATATTTCCAGTACATTACGCTCTTCATTGGCGGCACGGCTAAAAGCAAAGGCATCGGTGAACCTGTAATTGTAGCCGCCGAACATGTATATTTCCGTCTTTTTACCGGCATTAAAGGAGGAATTGAAATAGGTGGCAAAGCTTTCGGAGGCTGCGTCGCCGAATTTGTTCCGGTAAACATCATATTTCGAAGGGTCGGCACGGCGGAAAGTATGGTCAAGGTTAGCGTAGTCAAGAGTCATGTTCACAAATCCTTTTTCGCCGAGTTTAGTGCCAAAATTCCCGTTGAATTGGGTATACTGCCCATCCGTTTTTTTGCTTTCCTTCAGCACATCATATTTGCCTGCGGGAGCTGAATTCCGGGCACCGGTGGTATAGCTCCCGGTAAATTCGTCGGCAGTTGATTTTAGCACAATATTGATTACGCCGGCTATGGCATCCGAACCGTATTGGGCAGCCGCTCCGTCCCTTAAAATTTCAATACGATCGATAGCTGAGATGGGAATGGCATTTAAATCGGTACCGGTATTGCCTCTGCCACGCGATCCGAAAATATTGATAAGCGACGATTGGTGCCTGCGTTTCCCGTTAATTAATACCAGGGTTTGGTCTGGACCAAGACCCCGCAGGGTGGCCGGGTCAATGTGGTCGGCACCATCGGCTCCGGATTGTTTGTTGGAATTGAAAGAGGGGGCCACATACTGAAGCATCTGGTTCACGTCGGGCTGGCCAAGGGTAGTGAGTAAGCGGGATACTTCAATAATGTCGACCGGAACAACGCTTTCAACAGCTGTGCGGTTGGGCCGGCGCGAACCTACAATCTCAACCATGTCCAGCAAATTGTTACTGATGAGCGCTACGTTTAATTCCTTTTGTTTGCCTACGACAATTTCCTGGCTAACCAGGCCTACAAAACTGAATGCTAATACAGCGGTTTCATCTTTGCAGTTTATGGAATAATTGCCGTCAGAGTCGGTAAATAGTCCATTTGTGGTTCCTTTTTCATAGACGCTGACCCCGGGAAGGGCTTGCTTCTGTTCGTTAGTCACTTTACCCTTGATCACATTCTGCGATGATAAAGCAGTTACAGTAAAAACCAAGGCAAGGCATATTAAAAGTCTTTTCATAAATTTAGTATTTACGTTCATACTCTGTTGGTTGACTATATCAAATATATGTATATTAATCGATATATCGGTTTTTTCTTTGAAAATACATGAAAACTGGCTGGGATAAAGAAGATTATTCCTTCAAATAGTCTGCAAGAGAGGTGATTATGAAAGAGATAAAAACAAAAAAAAGCATCATGTGATTGACGCTTTTTTTTTAAATATTCCGCAAAGGGAGCCCTTTTCGGGGGGGGGCTAAGCCCACATTTTCGTGGGAAATATCGCTATAAAGGATTAATAGTGACCTGGATTCCGCTTTCAAGCAGCATCTGAATTGACCCTGAGGGTATGGGGCCGCTCAGGTCACCATAAACATTCAGGACAAATGGACCGTTAATATTGGAGGCTAGATCCAGATTTTTAACAACAAAGTCTATACTTCTTGAGGAGGGGCTGATGGCCTGTGTAGTTGCAACTTCTACAGGAGCCCCGTTAGCAGGAGTAACCGTAATGCGGGCGGAGTTTATCCAGCCAAGTGTAACCCAATCGGGTGAAACCACGTTTAAGCGAAGCTGGTAAAAGCTTACCGCGCCTAACAATCCGCTGTTGGCTCCTACTATACTGTCAAGATTAGCCGAATACGATTGAGTGAACAGTACCTGTTCTGTTTTCAGGTGCGACAATGAATCAACCGAAAAGTAACGATCGGGTAGTTTATACTTTACTTTGAACTGCGTTGCTTGCTTCACTTTATCGCAGGAGGGTAAAGAGAAAAATGTAAGTCCTGCTACCAGCAGAAGGACTAGGGTGATCCAGGCTGTTTTAGCTTTCATAATGTTAGTATTAGATTATAACCAATGAACTTTTTTTTTTGAGACCCAGGCTTCAGAGTATTAAACGCATAAACCTGGTTAAAGTTGTTGCCGGATAATATCTGATGATGATAATACTGTACCTTATTAATACACTTCAGCTCATTTTGTAATAGCCGGCCATAAAAAAAAGCAGAAATATTTAAAATATTTTACTGAACCCGCCTTTGGGGTGAAAAATATATCTTCTATAGCTCTCAGGTGATTATGCAAATACTTCGATGGTATATGGCTAAAGCGTTTACTGTCGGAGCAGGTTGGGCCGATAAAGTTTTGTGATCCATCATTTTTCCCTTGATCTTATAGGAAGAAACTGGTGTTTTTACGCTGTGAAGCAACAATTATTTCGACTTATTGAGGATATTTTCAGGAGAAAAAAATCTTCTCTACTCATTCCACAACCTATTTGAGTATGTTAAAACCTGACCATCAGGCAGATATATGTCGATGGTAATTAGCGCATACTTTTTTCTGCCTCATTGCGTTTACTATGCAGTAAAGTTACATTTTTGTATCATAAAACTAAATCTATGTACACCCGCAAAATCAGCCTTCTCTTTATGCTTTTTGCTGCAGCAATCATTATGGTTGCCGGTTGTAAGAAGGACTCTGTCAAAGTAAATACAGTTAATGACACTTCAGTAGAACAAAGCAGTATACTGGCCGAACAGACTTTCAACGACATTGGTAATTACTCCGTGTCGGCCATGTCAGCCGGTAAAAGCATGATGAGCCCCGATGCCGGTTGCCTTCAGGTATCCTTCGATTTAACGGCCTTGCCGTATAAACTGGTTCTCGATTTTGGTGCCACCAACTGCAAGTGTGAAGACGGGCTTTACCGCCGCGGAAAAATTATTGTTTCCTGTGCAGGTGCTTTCGGTGATTCCCTGACTACCTTAACTACTACGTTCGAAAATTTCTATGTCAGTGATAACGAGATCAACGGCACACGCTCACTTAAAAACAAAGGGCATAATGCTGCAGGGCATTTAAACTGGGATGTTGCCGTTGACGGGTCCATTGTACTGGCCGCGGGTGGCGGAACCATCTATTACCAGGCTTCGCACAATAGCGAAATGACTGAAGGCGAATATACCCCTGCCTTTAGCGATAACGTATTCTCTGTCAGCGGGAGTGCAAGCGGAACAGCTGTAACGGGCCAGGCTTTTGCATCTCAGATCACAACCCCACTGATCAGCAAGTTGAGTTGTGCTTATTTTGTCAGCGGGGTGGTTGAAATAACACCCGCCACCGGAGCCGTCCGCATATTGAATTGTGGAAACGGCGAATGTGATAACATCGCGACTATAACTGTGAATGGCGTTCCCATCACTTTTATACTCCCCTAAGAATATCGGAAAGGATTTGTTGGAAAAACAGGGCTCTGCAGGTCCTGTTTTTTTTATGCTGACAGGAAGAGTTTTACTGCACTCACAATGCCTTCCATGTCGATTCCGCAATCGTGCTGCAGTTCTTCTATGGTCCCGTGTTCAACAAAACGATCGGGAATTCCAAGGTGATGAATAGCCGCCTGGTGAAACCCTGCTGCATTGGCGAATTCGGTAACCGCGCTGCCCAGGCCTCCGATGACAGATCCGTCCTCCAGTGTTATCACCCTGGTGAAATGTTTAAATACTTCGTTTAGCAGTTCTTCATCCAGGGGTTTCAGGAATCGAATGTCGTAAAGGGCAGCGTCAATATTCATTGAAGCCAGAACCATGCAGGCTTCCAGGGCAGTGTTGCCCAGAGGGCCAATGCTAATGATAGCCAGGTCTTTTCCTTGCCTTATCATCCGGCCTTTGCCCAGGGGGAGGGCCGTAAAAGGAGTCTTCCAGATGGGCATGACTCCCCTGCCACGGGGATACCGTATGGCAAAAGGGCCCATACCCTCAAGTTGTGCCGTGTACATCATGTTGCGAAGTTCTTCCTCATTCATTGGTGAACAAATGGTGAGGTTGGGAATAGGCCTAAGGTATGCCAAATCGTAAACGCCATGATGGGTAGCGCCGTCTTCGCCTACCAGGCCGCCGCGGTCGAGGCAGAAAACAACCTGCAGGTTCTGAAGAGCCACATCATGAATCAGCTGGTCGTAGGCGCGCTGCATAAAACTTGAATAAATATTGCAGAAAGGTATCAGCCCACTGGCGGCCATGCCTGCCGAAAAGGTTACGGCATGCTGTTCGGCTATGCCAACGTCAAAAGCACGTTCAGGCATTTTTGCCATCATCAGGTTCAGCGAGCAGCCGGTAGGCATGGCGGGTGTTACGCCTACGATTTTGTCGTTCATTTCGGCCAGTTCGATGATGGTCTTTCCAAAAACAACCTGGTATTTGGGCGCCTGGTTTTTGCAATGGGTTTCCTTTAATTCACCGGTTTCCATATCGAAAATACCGGGAGCGTGAAATAGAGTCTGGTCGCGTTCGGCTTTTTCATAGCCTTTGCCTTTCACCGTGATCACATGCAGCAGTTTAGGTCCGGGAATATTCTGCAGGTCCCGCATCAGGTGCACCAACTTCACCACATCATGCCCGTCGACAGGCCCGAAATACCTGAATCCAAAGGCTTCAAACAGGTTACTTTCCTTGAGAAGGGTTGCTTTCACTGCATTGCTGATTTGTTTGACAACGGCACGGGAATTGGCGCCGTAACGGGTTTTCCCGCCCATCAGCCACCATACTTTGTCCTTCAGCTTATTATAGGCCCTCGAAGTGGTAATCACGGTAAGGTAACGTGAAAGTCCGCCTACATTTTTATCAATGGCGATCCCGTTGTCGTTCAGGATCACCAGCAGGTTTGCTTTCGACACCCCGGCATTGTTGAGGGCTTCCATGGCCATACCGGCAGTCATGGAGCCGTCGCCGATTACGGCGATATGCTGTTGGTTCTTGCGGCCCAGCAAACCTGCCGCCACGGCCATGCCAAGTGCGGCCGAAATACTGGTGGAGGAGTGGCCGGTGCCAAAGGCATCATATTCGCTCTCCGAAATCCTGGGAAAGCCGCTAATGCCCCCGTAGGTGCGGTTCGTATAAAAAATGTCCTTACGGCCGGTAAGTATTTTATGCGCATAAGCCTGGTGGCCTACATCCCAGATGAGTTTATCGTCGGGGGTATGGAATGCGTAATGTATGGCTGCCGTAAGCTCAACCACGCCCAGACTGGCACCCAGGTGGCCCGGATTCCGCGAAATGACTTCGAGTATAAACTGTCGCACTTCCCTGCACAATTGCGGCAGCTCATCAACCGGAAGTTGACGCAGATCGGCCGGTGAATTGATGTTTGATAACAAGGTGCCCTGTGCGGGTGTCATAATCCGGAATTTGGAGTGTAAAAGTAAGATTTTCCACCTTAACGTGGCCCGGCCGCGGATATTATCGTGATCAGGAAGTGATAACAAAAAACCGGGATGTGTACTACAAGCACGGTTCTTTGAAATTCAATCAGTTATAACTCAGGGAAACAACATGAGCCGGGACATACAGGCAGGCAATCGCCTCTAAAGAAATCCCAGTTCCAGCATTCCTGATTCGCTGATCATGTTCCGGTCCCAGGGAGGCTCGAAGGTGAGCGTGATTTTGGCATCGGTAACGCCTTCCACTTCTTTCACCCTTTCGTGCAATTCAATAGGCAGGCTTTCGGCTACCGGGCAATTGGGAGCGGTTAACGTCATTTTGACATGAGCCACAAAATCATCATCTATCAGGATGGAATAGATCAGCCCCAGGTCATAGATATTTACAGGAATTTCAGGGTCATATATGGTTTTAATTACCTGGACAATTCTTTCGGAGAGTATATCTTTTTCGATTTGCTTGTACATTTGAGGAAGTGTATTAGGGATTCCGGTTGAGGTGATGGTTCTGTGTTAAAAGCCGAACCGCTGGATGTTTGTTCAGGTTTCCCCGGATTAACTATTCTTTTCCTTTACCTGGTAAGCGAAAGCATACAGTTTAATTTGTTTTACCATCGAAAGCAGGCCATTGCTACGGGTAGGGGAGAGGTGCTCCCTGAGCCCGATTTTATCCAGGAAATCGGTTTCGGCTTCCACAATTTCGGTGGGCGTATGACCGGAAAATACCCGGATAAGCAGAAACGCTATCCCCTTGGTAATAACAGCATCACTATCAGCTGTAAAATAAATCAAACCGTCTCTGTATTCGGAACTCAGCCATACTCTCGACTGGCAGCCTACGATCAGGTTAGAATCATTTTTCTGGGTCTCATCAATCAAAGGAACCGAGCGGCCCATTTCGATCAGGTAATTGTATTTATCCATCCAGTCGTCGAACTGGCTAAACTCATTGATTATCTGGTCAATAGTTTCATTAATTGTCATCTTGCCAAATGTGTTTAAATAATGTAGAAAATGCACTTCCATATTTCAGCATGCCGGTATACAGATTCCGTATCCTGAATGGCTTTAATCTCCGAACACCTTATTAAACCGGTGTTATTCCGGAAGCCCTTTTTAGGTCAGCCCTACAGTGTGTTTAAGCGAAAAGCGTTTTCACCTGCTGAATGCCAGCAAGCATTTTGTCGATTTCGCCCCTGGTGTTGTAAAAGGCCATTGAGGCGCGCAAGGTACCATTTATTCCTAAAACATTCATCAAAGGCTGGGTACAATGATTCCCGGTACGTACGGCTATTCCCAGGTGATCCAGTATAGTGCCCGCATCAAAGAAATGAATCCCGTCAATCACAAACGAAATGATGGCAGCTTTTTGTGCCGGACTGCCTATGATTCGGACCCCTTCCATCTGCTGCAGCCTTTGGGTGGCATAGCTCAGCAGATCATTTTCCTGGGTTTTGATGAAATCCCACCCCAGCATGTTGAGATAATCAATAGCAGCGCCCAGCCCCATGACATCGGCAACATTAGGCGTTCCGGCCTCAAATTTATATGGAATTTCGTTATAGGTAGTCTTTTCAAAAGTAACTTTATCAATCATCTCGCCACCGAGCTGGTAGGGCTGCATTTGTTCGAGCCACGAAGTTTTGCCGTACAGGCCGCCAATCCCCATAGGGCCATACATTTTATGCGACGAAAAGGCGTAAAAGTCGCAACCGGAGTCCTGAACATCCACCGGACCATGCGAGAGTCCCTGGGCGCCATCAACAAACACAGGTATATTCATGCCATGTGCCATCCCGACAATCTCCCTGATGGGGTTTATGGTCCCCAGCGCATTGGAAATATGACTGATAGCAATCATTTTGGTGCGTTCATTCATCAGGCCAGCGAGTACTTCCTTGTTCAGCTCGCCTTCGGGCGTAACAGGAATAACTTTCAGATGAGCCCCTTTGCGCTCGCAGGCGGCCTGCCAGGGAACAATATTGGAATGATGATCCAGGGCCGAGACCAGGATTTCATCCCCGGCTTTCAGGAAGGTTTCCCCGTACGACCAGGCCACCAGGTTTATGGCTTCGGTAGCTCCGCGGGTAAAGATGATTTCATTCGGACTGCCGGCATTTACAAATGCAGCCACCTTTTTGCGGGTGTCCTCGAAAGCCGCGGTAGCCTGCTGGCTTAGGTAATGCACACCACGGTGTACATTGGCATTGTCGTTACGGTAGTAATTGCTGATGGCATCAATTACTGAATTGGGTTTCTGAGTAGTGGCAGCATTGTCGAAGTACACAAGTGGTTTCCCATAGATACTCCTCGACAGTATCGGAAAGTCGTTCCGTACTGATTGGATTTTTTCTTCTGAAATTTCGATCATCACCCTTGAGTATCAGACTTTAGACAGATCAATTTTGAATTCAACTTTCTGATGCTCGTGTGTGCTGCAATTCAGCACGCATTGTTCGCATTGGGAGAGTTCGCCGCGGAGGCGCTTTTTTACCATGTCGTCCATGCGCAAACGCAATTCGGGAATGGAGATCTTGTTGATGACATCAGCAGCAAAAGCATACATCAGCAATATTTTGGCATTGGCTTCGCTGATCCCACGCGAACGTATATAAAATAAGGCTTCGGCATCCAGCTGCCCTATGGTTGCCCCATGGCTGCATTTTACGTCGTCGGCATATATTTCGAGGAATGGCTTGGTGTCGATACTGGCTTTATCGGTGAGCAGTATATTCTTATTCGTTTGAAAGGCATTGGTTTTCTGAGCATCGCGATGAACCTTGATATGCCCGTTAAACACCCCGCTGGCATGATCGTCGAGTACGCCTTTGAAAAGTTCGCGGCTCTCGCACTCGGGAGCCGCATGATTTATATACACCTGATTATCGATATGCTGATAACGGTCCATCAGGTAAAGGCCATAAACGTCAGCACTGCAATGGGCTCCGCTCATGGTTACATGCGACAGGTTACGTATCATTCCCCCGTTCAGGCTGATGGCGTTGGTGGATAAGCTGCTGCCTTCGTCCTGCTGAAAATACATGGAATTGATCAGCGTGGTATGGTCGTCCTTGTTTTGCAGCTTATAGTGATCCAGCGTCGAATTTCGCCCGATTTTTACCTCGGTCACGGTGTTCACAAAGGTGACATCGTGATTGATGGAATCGTCGCATTGCACCAGTCTAAGGTGGCTGTTTTCGCCTAGTATAACCAGATTCCTGGTATTGAGAAACAGGTTCTGTTTGAAATCGGTGATGTTAACCATCTGAATATTCTGCTCCACCGTCACATTATCGGGGATGTAAATAAATATCCCGTCCTGCGACATGGCCGTGTTCAGGGCTGTCAGGCTCTCGGCCTCATCGTCGGCATAGCGGCCATAGTGCTGGTTAATCAACTCAGGGTATTTACTGAAGGCTGCCGAAAGACTTCCTATAATCATCCCATTGGGATACACCTGCAACAGTTTTTTCCGGTCGGCATACCATCCATTGAGTTGCGATACCAGCAAAGTTTCGAAATGCGGAACATCGCATTTGAATATGGCATCAATATCCAGTTCGGCCGAAGGGGGTTCAGGCAAAGTATGATATTCGTGATTCAGGGCGCGCGAAAGGTCGGTGCCGCGCCAGCGTTCGAGAGCCGCATGAGGAAACCCGGCTTTGGCAAATAAATCAAAAGCCTTTGCCCGTTTCCCGGCCACAAAAGGAGTGTCATTCCGGCTGATTTCCTGCTGCCGGGCAGCAAAAACCGCTTTGAGATATTCCTTTAGGTCGTATATAATTGGAACTATTCCTGCTTCCATAATTGGTTTCTGTGTTTGATTTCCTGAAATCAGGATTCATTTCTTATCCATTCGTATCCTTTTTCCTCCAGTTGTAAAGCGAGCTCTTTGCCTCCTGATTTCACAATGCGGCCATCGAAAAGCACATGCACCACATCGGGAACAATATACTCGAGCAGGCGCTGGTAGTGGGTAATGACAATGGTAGCATTGTCGGGACGGCGAAGTTTATTTACCCCGGTGGCCACAATTCGCAAAGCGTCAATATCAAGGCCTGAGTCGGTTTCGTCGAGTATAGCCAGTGATGGTTCAAGCATGGCCATCTGGAAGATTTCATTTTTTTTCTTCTCCCCTCCAGAGAAGCCTTCATTCACCGAGCGGCTGGCCAGTTTTTCCTGCAATTCCAGCATTTTCTTTTTCTCTTCCATTCGGGCCAGGAACTCGGTAGCAGGCACCGGGTCGAGGCCGTGGTACTTGCGCTGTTCGTTGATAGCGGTACGAAGAAAATTGGTTATCGAAACACCGGGAATTTCAACCGGGTACTGGAAGCCGAGAAATAAGCCTTCGCAGGCACGCTCTTCGGCAGATAACTGCAGTATATTTCGTCCCTTGAAAATAATTTCGCCTTCGGTAACTTCGTAGCCCTCACGGCCGGCTATCACATAAGCCAAAGTGCTTTTACCGGTGCCGTTCGGACCCATAATAGCATGTACCTCTCCGGCGTTTACCTCGAGGTTAATCCCTTTTAAAATCTCTTTTCCTTTAATGGATACTTTCAGATTTCGTATACTTAACATGTGTAGAATATTGTGGTGTGTTTAGTTGCTTTTTTAGTTCCGGGTTCCGGAGTTCCGGGTTCCGGCAATTGCAGTCATGCCCTTTAAGGCTAATTTCTTATTTAGTATCCAACATCCGACATCCAACATCCAACATCGCAGATCAAACTTCGCAGATCCGACATCCGACATCGCAGATCCGACATCATTAACCCACGCTTCCCTCGAGGCTGATGGCTAAAAGCTTTTGTGCTTCAACGGCAAATTCCATTGGTAAATGCATCAGTACTTCCTTGGCATATCCATTCACGATCAGGCCTATGGCGCTTTCGGAACTGATACCGCGTTGCTTGCAATAGAAAAGCTGGTCGTCCGAAATTTTGGAGGTGGTAGCTTCGTGTTCAATGATGGAGGTATGGTTTTCGGCTTTGATATACGGATAGGTGTGAGCCCCGCATTTATCGCCCAGCAGCAGCGAATCGCACTGGGAGAAATTACGGGCATTTTCAGCCCTCTTGATCACCTTAACAAGCCCCCGGTAGCTGTTGTTGCTTTGCCCGGCCGAAATGCCTTTTGAAATAATGGTGCTTTTGGTATTCTTGCCCAGGTGTATCATTTTCGAACCGGTGTCGGCCTGCTGGAAATTGTTGGTTACCGCCACCGAATAAAATTCGCCCACCGAATTATCACCCATCAGCACCACGCTGGGATATTTCCAGGTGATTGCCGATCCGGTTTCCACCTGGGTCCAGGATATTTTGGAGTGACTTCCCTTACAGATACCTCGTTTTGTAACAAAGTTATAAATACCGCCTTCGCCTTTTTTATTGCCGGGGTACCAGTTTTGAACGGTGCTGTATTTAACTTCGGCATCCTTCATGGCTACAATCTCCACGATGGCGGCATGCAGCTGGTTTTCGTCACGCATAGGAGCCGTACATCCTTCCATATAGCTCACATAAGCACCTTCGTCGGCTACAATCAGGGTACGTTCGAACTGACCGGTATTTGCCGCATTGATGCGGAAATAGGTCGATAATTCAACCGGGCAGCGCACTCCTTTGGGGATATAACAGAACGAGCCATCGCTGAAAACAGCGGAATTGAGTGCGGCAAAGAAGTTATCGTTGCTTGGCACCACGCTGCCCATATATTGTTTAACCAGTTCCGGGTGATTCTGTACCGCATCGCTGAAGGAACAAAAAATCACTCCATATTTTGAAAGCACATCCGTAAAAGTAGTTTTGACCGATACGCTGTCGATTACTGCATCAACGGCTACCCCGCTCAGTTTTTTCTGCTCCTCGAGCGATATGCCCAGCTTATTGAAGGTCTCAATCAGTTCAGGATCCACTTCATCAAGGCTGCTGAGTTCTTTTTTACGTTTAGGAGCGGCATAATATATAATATCCTGGTACCTGATAGGCGGGTGATGAAGATGGGCCCAGGAAGGCTCGGTAAGCGTAAGCCAGTGGCGATAAGCGCTGAGCCTGAACTCAAGCATCCAGCCCGGCTCATTCTTTTTGGCCGATATAAACCTCACCGTATCCTCACTCAGCCCCACCAGGGCCATATCCATCTCGATGTCGGTATAAAAGCCATACTTGTAATCGCTGTTGGTTACTTCTTCCAGTATATTATTCTGATCTTTTTCCATTTGCTAATGATGTTCAGGCCCTTATTTATCTTTGGTTTAAATAAACTTAGCGGCAAAGTTAGTAATAATAAAAGTATTGCAATACCTCAATTCACAGTTCCCTGAGTAAAAAAACAAGTGTGACAATGAAATGTTTATTTATTTCGGAAAATGAATACTGAATTTGAAGCGGACAGGGATCCCCCGAAATTTCTTTTGGAAGAAAAGATGACTTTTAACCACAAACGCCAGGCGATAAGGAGCAAACAAGGAGGGCCTAAATAAACTTCACGGAATTGATTCTGCCTGATGTTTTTGAGGGTTGAAATCCAATAAGGGCATCGCCAGGGATGGCAGGAAGAATGTCGTTGGAAAATAAATCCCGGTGGAGCCCGGGGTAATCTATGCCTCCGTGGGAAAGAAAACCTTAATTTTGCGGCAAATAACCTCACATGACCGATCCAACACCCGGCAAACGCACCGAACTTTCGTCCTTAGGCGAATTCGGACTTATCAGGCACCTTACCGAAGCCTTTGTTAACGAGCAACCCTCCACTATTAAAGGCATAGGCGACGATGCTGCCGTGATTGACTACGGTGATAAAGTTACCCTGGTATCCACCGATCTTCTGGTCGAAGGGGTGCATTTTGACCTGGCTTATATGCCTTTGCGGCACCTGGGATATAAATGTGCCACCGTCAATTTCTCGGATATAGTAGCCATGAACGGCACGCCCAGGCAGCTCTTTGTAGGAATATCGGTTTCGAACCGCTTTCCGGTCGAAGCGCTTGACGAAATATACCAGGGCATACGGCTGGCCTGCGAACGCTATCATGTGGACCTGGCCGGGGGCGATACCACCTCTTCGGTTCATGGACTGTTTTTATCGCTTACCGTTACCGGAGAGGCGGATAAACAGGATGTTATATACCGCAATACGGCAAAAGAAAATGACCTTGTATGTGTGAGCGGCGACCTGGGCAGTGCCTACATGGGATTGCTGTTGCTCGAACGCGAAAAGAAAGTTTACCAGGACGACCCCGATATGCAGCCCGACCTGGCGGGATACGATTATATACTCGAAAGGCAATTGAAACCCGAGCCCAGAACCGATATTATTGAATTGCTGAAAAGCGTTGGCGTAAAACCCACCGCCATGATTGATATTTCCGACGGGCTGGCATCCGAAATCCTTCATATTTGCGAGGACTCGGGCCTGGGCTGCAGAATTTTTGAGGATAAAATCCCTCTCGATGCCATGACCATCGCTGCCGCCGAAGAATTCAACATTCAGCCGGTGACTGCAGCCATGAACGGGGGTGAAGATTACGAGCTGTTGTTTACCATCAACATGAACGATTTCGAGAAAGTGAAAAACCTCGAAGGCATCAGCATCATCGGACATATGGCTGAGCCGAATGCCGGTGTTTTTCTGGCTACCAACAATGGCCCTTTAATCCAGATTGAAGCCATGGGCTGGAACCATATGCGGGATGAAGAAGAGTAGGTAAAATGAACCCGGCCTTTCCGGACCAGCCTTAACGACCAGCATCTAACTCTGAATCGATTATATCCCTTTTTAACTCCTGATTCAAATATTGGCCAAACATTCCTTACATATCGAAAATATAGTCCGCGACCTGCCCGACAGTCCCGGAGTGTACCAGTATTACGATAAGGAAGGGACAATCCTGTATGTAGGCAAGGCCAAAAACCTGAAAAAGAGGGTTTCGTCCTATTTCAGGCGCGACGAGTCACTGGTAGGCAAAGTGAGAGTGCTGGTTCAGAAAATTGCCGACATCCGGATACTGGTAGTGGATACCGAACTGGACGCCCTGCTTCTGGAAAACAACCTGATTAAAAAATACCAGCCTCGCTACAACGTGATGCTGAAGGACGATAAAACCTATCCCTGGATCTGCATTAAAAAAGAAGCTTTTCCCCGTATTTTCCCCACCCGCAATCGCATCAGCGACGGCTCCGACTACTTCGGCCCTTATGCCTCGGGCAAAATGATGCATATGCTGCTCGATCTGATCCGGCAGCTGTACCAAATCCGCACCTGCAGCCTTAACCTGAGTGCCGCCAATATACGTACCGGCAAGTATAAGATCTGTCTCGAATATCATATTAACAATTGCCTGGGCCCCTGCGAGGGTCTGCAGACCGAAGATGATTACGGGCAATCGCTGCAGGAAATCAGGAATATTCTACGTGGAAATATCTCATCCGTAAGGCAGCACCTTACAGCGATGATGAAAGCGTATGCCGATACCTATGAGTTTGAAAAAGCACATATTGTAAAGGAGAAAATTGAATTGCTCGACCGCTACCAGAGTAAATCGTCGATTGTGAGTCCCTCGATTCACAATATCGATATTTTCTCGTACGTTGACGAACCCACGGCTGCCTATATCAATTTTATGAAAGTGATAAGCGGGAGTATCATACAGGCTCATACCGTTGAAATCAGGAAAAAGCTGGATGAAACGCCCGAAGAATTGCTGTTGCTTGCCATTATTGAGTTACGCGAACGTTTCGATTCGGATGCGCCCGAAATCATAGTCCCCTTTAAGCCGGATGTAGAGTTCCCCGGCGTTTCCTATACCATGCCCGTGCGGGGCGAGAAGAAAAAGCTGCTCGAACTCTCCGAACGCAACGCCAGGTATTACCAGCTGGAAAAGCATAAACAACTGGAACATGTTGACCCCGAGCGCCACACCACCCGCATCATGGAACAGATGCAGAAAGATCTCCGGCTGAAGGAGCACCCGCTGAGGATCGATTGCTTCGATAATTCCAACATACAGGGCTCCTACCCCGTTGCAGCCATGGTGGTTTTCGTCAACGGCAGGCCCGATAAAAAAGAATACCGCCATTTCAACATCAAAACCGTGGAAGGGCCGAATGACTTTGCCTCTATGGAAGAGGTGATATACCGCCGATACAAACGCGTGATCGACGAAAACCAGCCTTTGCCCCAGCTTATTGTGGTTGACGGTGGCAAGGGGCAACTCAGTTCGGCCATGGAAAGTATTGACAAGCTGGGATTGCACGGCAAAGTGGCTGTGATAGGCATAGCCAAAAAACTGGAAGAAATATATTATCCCGGCGATTCACTGCCACTCTATATCGATAAAAAATCGGAGACCCTGCGCATCATACAGCAGTTGCGCGACGAAGCCCACCGTTTCGGTATTACCCATCATCGCAAGCGGCGCGAAAAAGGAACTATCAAAACCGAGCTGACTGAAATTGCCGGCGTGGGCGAATCCACCTCTACCCTGCTGCTGCGTAAATTCAGGTCGGTAAAAGGCATAAAGACTGCCACCCTGGCGGAAATACAGGAAGCAGCCGGGCTGGCAAAAGGGAAAATAGTATTTGATTATTTTCATCCCGGGAAAACTGAATAATCGGCTCACATTCATTTTCGGGGCATGCTCCTGTGATAAAGCAGGTTATAAAATTGCCTGGCTAAATTGATATTTTCATCTATCAAGACGGACACAAGGAGGGTGATTGGTCATTTCGCAAGTTTAGCTTTTATCATTTCGATAAAGTTATCAGAAACTGACGGTTGTTGTAAGTCAGAGATGTCATATTTATCAGGTGTGAATAGTTCCATAAGCTTATCCAGTTCTATTTCAGGTTTGAATTTATTGAATTCAATAGCATCTGCTTTAGCGTTATAAAAAGCGGCTACTCTTAATAAATACTTAAATACCCTGAATAAGATCTGAACCAGAAAAACGAGCAGTACCGAAGAACCGATTCTGATAGTCAGGCTTGTTGAAAGATAATTCTGGTCATTGACCGATGCAGCAATAGGTGGGAAAACAAGAAGGTAAAAGCTTACTAATATAATAAGAATTGTAAAGAAGAAAATTGTTACCGAAATATTGTTGAACAACACTGCTCTGTACCTGATTTTCTCAACTAATGATTCAATAGATAAATTCGCATCATATTCGTGGTTGTCATATATAATAAGGGGTATCATCCCGAAAGGTATTACCAGTAAAAGTCCCGCAATTATTCCTATAAATGTAAAATAGGACAGGATTTTGCTCTGGTGATCATCCGTGAGCAGGTAGTAATTTGTCAGTATTGCAATTACCGAAACCCCTAACAGGATTAAGCCGATTGTTTTTTTCATTTTTTAGAAAGATTTTAAAAATAAACAACCATTATTTACGTCGTCCTGACATATGTCTAATCAGGTGTAATTAGTTGACATTTCTTATTCCAGCGACAAGTCATCTGCACTTCTGAGCATATAACAATATTCTTTTTCATAAGTTCATTCTATTGTGATTCAATTCAGTAAGACGAAATATACTTTTTCCCGGCCCATTAAAAAAAGCCACCAGAGTTCCTGATGGCTTAATCAAAATCAGTAATACGTCTCTACCTGCTGACAACCACTTTTGTCATTATTTGATGCTTATCCGCTGTGATGGTTGCGACATAGATTCCTTCGGGCAGGCCGCTCAGGTTGAGCAAATACACATGGGAAGCCTCAATCCGGTTGATTTGCAACACTGATTTTCCCTGAGCATTGGTAAGTACCAGGCTAGCTGAACCTGATAAATCGCCAAAATCAACCGATGTGAAATCTGTAGCCGGGTTGGGATATATATTAACCTCTTTATTCAGGTTGTTTTTGATCCCCGTACAATACTCAACGCCGACATAATTATCTTTCACCAGAGTATCACTGAATGTGCCGTTTGAAACAACAAGGGAAGCCTCAAACAGGCCTGGAGCGGCGTAGGTAACAATTGGGTTGGGCTCGTTACTGCTTTCGGGCATACCACCCGGGAATGTCCATGCCCATGATGAGGTTCCGGGAGTAGAGTAATCGGTGAAAGTTACCGAGCCGCCATCGCAGATATGAATGGGATTGCCCATAAAGTTGGCGGTATAGGGTGATGAGAGTATTCCAAAGAATTCAATAATCCGCTTCATATATTCATCCCGGGTCGAAGGCGTTTCCCCGTTAACCAGGCCGCCAAACTCGAAGGCGGAAGCAATGGTGCGATATGTACCGGCATCATAAGCAACTGCAGTGATGTAAAGAGGAGCGTTATTCTTGAACAGGGTAAATGCCGGGGTAAGCGGTGAAATATGGTCAATAAAATCCTTATCCCCATTGTAGGTGAAACTCAGTCCCTCGGCGAATTGACCTGCCTGTCCGGTTTCAATGCTTAAATCGCTGCCTCCGTCCATGACACCGTTTGTCTTAAACTTTGGATGAACAGCAGTTTTTGGATCGAGAAACCAGGTATCGCCCCCTTCCATGTATAAGCGGCCTCCGGCCTCAACAAAAGCAGCAAGTTTTTGACCTTCGTTGGTGCTGAGTACATGTTTATTCGTGCCCACACCCAGGCACACAAACAAAGTGGAATAACCGCTTACATCTGCCGGCATTACTGTTTTATATTCTGTAAAAACGTTGTTTGCAATCAATGAGGACTTAATAGAAGGCCCTGAATTGTGATTTCCATCCAGGTCTATCACTGTCACCGGAATTTGACCTACAACCAGGTTAAAATTTGCCAGAGTCTGCAAACCCATTTCAGCTGTCATCAGGAAAGTAACAGGAATAAATTGCCCGGTTGGGGTATTTATGTCGGCCAGCATGGTGAAAGTGCGCGTTGCCGATTCCCCGGCAGAAAGATTCCCGTAATTCTGCAAGGGCGACGAAAGCAGTGATAGATATGGATCGTTAAAGGAAATTTGTCCTTCAGTATTAAGAGTTGAAGAGCTGCCGGTGTTCTTAATGCTTACTGAAACATTAAAAGTTTCGCCCGGATCGGCTTTGCCATTGCCGTTTCCTGTTTGGGAGTCATCAATAGTGAACAATGTATAATTGAGTACACCTGCATGAGCTGTAACGCTAAAATTGCCTGACCATACATCGTTTCCTGATATAGCCGTGTAATGGAAAGGAACTACATGCAGATCGGGAATTTCATTTGCCAGTGATAAGCTGAAACTGTTTACCATGGCAACAGTATCGTGTGCAGGAATTGAGGCGTATACATCCGTAGAATCAAGCATTGTTACAAAAGGATCAGAGGTGGTTATGTGTACTGCCACATTATCAGCACCCAGAACGCCAATATTTGCAAATGCCACATCCATAAATACCGTTTCGCCATAATCAGCCTGGCCATTATTGTTAAATGCAGCGTCAGTGATTATATTGCCATTGTAAATCAGGTAAGGGCCATTGTTTGGAATTACCGCAAGGTCAGCCAGGTAAGGGATATAATTATATGCTGTAAGTACAAGTTGAACGGTATCGGGGGTTACAAATGCGGGGAAATTTAATGTTACAACCCCATTACTCACATACCCGGAAGTTATAAACTGCTTGTCAATACTCAAGGCTGCCAATGCTCCCTCAACCGGGGAGCTAACCACTAAGGAAGTGCTTCCCATGAAGACCTGGTTCTCATGAGTGGCAGTAATAGTTTCCGGCATAGCAGTTCGGACCATAACAGATGGATCGCCGAAAATGGTCCAGGTATCCGTCATTTCATCTCCGGCGGTGCCATAGGTTTCATTCATTTTATAGCAACCGTTCATCGATATACCGCCGAAAGTGTGTTTGATATTTGTAGGATAGGCTTCGACCAGTATATCATCCATTTCATCCTGTCCATCCATAGGCGGATTCCAGCTTTGATTGATTGTCGACATTAATGTAGCCACTGCGCCGGTAGGACCGTTGGCGTTTTTAGCTCTCAGCCAGGATTCGGCAAAGCAGGTACCACCTGAAAAATTGCCATTTACGCAGGCAACGCTGAAAATAAAGGGCCACATGTGGTTATTGGAAAGGTTGTTCACGTTGGTGCTTGAAAAACCGGTTGTTCCCCATGAGATATCACTGCCATGCCCCACATAATTTATAACTGACCTGCCGGCATTTACTTCTGTTGTAACATTGGCCGGTGTCGGATTCCCGGGCTGATCTTCGCCTCCCTGTGCCCCATCGTACAATTCAGCAACTGATGCATAGGTATATCCCATCAAATCGTTGCGTATATTACGCATATGCTCATAGTCCATCTCGTTGTCATCGCCCGGACCCTGATCCGAACCTATGCCAACACCCTTGTCGAACCATGCGGTTGAGGTTAATGGCTGTTTTTCATATTCGAGAGTACGCTGTACCATGGTGTTCACTTGTTCAACCGTTTCGGCCGAAAAACGACCCACAAAAATATCAGGATAGTGATCGTTCCCGACCAGGTAACCGTAAGCATTATCTGAAGGCCCCCCGATACTTCCTGTTGTGTTTGTAGGCACCTGAGGTGCATCGCCTACTAATAGGAGGAATGTCAGCCCGTAATTATTATAATACGTTTCGACATATGTTTTGATCGCGGCTGCAGTAGTACCGACAGTTGCAACATCCACCATTTCGGTCCTTATTCCCATGCTGTTTTTCCAGTCAGCAAAAGGCTGCATAGCCTGCATATAGCTTCCATAGCTGATGATAAGCATCCGGCCATAGTCGTTGAGTGGCGTATAATCGTACGATGTAGTGTTCAGGAACACATTGCTGTATGCCTGGCTGAAATCCGCGTCGATCCGGGTTGGCATCTGGTTACGGGTGATCGTATTGTAGCCTGTATTACCTGATACTTTCAGTTTCAGCGTAATGTCGGTATACACCCTGAGCACTTTTGTTACCGGGTTATACTGAAAAGGATAAGCAATAACCGTCTGTCCACGGTAATCGCGAAGGATAAAAGGATCGCGCAAGCCCGATTGCGGTCCGGGATAAAATTTATTTTCGTCGTACACTCTGCCATATTCAAAAGGCACTGAAGCCGGATCTATATCACGGGTCAGGTTTCCTTTGGAAGGAGCAATTTCCATGTCCGTATATTCGACAAACGAAGATGAAACCACTTCCACATCCATCATAGCCATGTCGGGAATAATGACCGATGCAGTCATTTTTGGCATATCCGGCGCATTTTTATCCAGCATTGGGGTAGCATTACCTAATGAAATAGTGTAAGCACTTCCCCTTGAGGTTTTTACTTCGTTCAGGAAAAATCCATCGAGTTTGAAATGGATCACCGAGGTGGAAATATCGGAGGAAATCAATGCAGCTGAAGCATCAACTGCCTGCAGCGAACGGATAGGTTTCCATTCACCCGCATGTGATGTTGCTGAAATGAAAATAAGTAGGATCAGGGAAGAAATATAATGTTTCATATTTGACTTTTTATTGTATTAGGTCACGCGAAATCAATTATTTTTAACAACTTTGGAAAACCGCACTTTATCCCCTGCGAAAATTTTGCATAAATAGATGCCGGCAGGCAGATGGCTTCCGTCGAAAACAGCCTGGTGATTTCCGGCAGTTTTTTTACCCGCTTCAATCGTTCCTACTTCACTGCCCAGAGAGTTATATATAACTATTTTAACCTGGACGGTTGATCTCACGCTAAAATCAATATATAATTTGCCGCTAAAAGGATTTGGGTAAACTGCCAACTCATTTGGGTTGCCTGCAGCTATACCTGTAAATCCGAACAAGACTTCATTTGATGCATCCGACTGGCACCCGGCAGCACTGCTGGCAACCACGTGATAATATCCGGTGTGTGCAGGGTAATAGGTCGGGGCAGTAGCACCGGCAATGGGGCCCTCGCTGTTATACCACTGGTTCCCTCCGCTTGCCGAAGAAATAAGGTGATCATTTGCCATGCTTACCGTAGGCGTAGTTGGCGCATGTTCCACATTAACGGTTATATTGCCGGTGGCTGTAAAAAACGTACTGGATACCAGTACATTGTAAGTGGTAGTTTCGCCGGGCGTGGCCAGGGGATTAAAGACAGCCGGATTGCTGAGGGTGGCGGAAGGGGTCCAGTTATAGCTGTAAACACCGGTTCCCCCGCTGGCAAAAATATAAAGCTGCGATGGACTGCCGGCACATACGGTGCCCGGAACCGCCAGGGCGTTCACGGCCAGCTGCCCGCTAAGCGTCGGGCTGAAAGGCGGAAATTGAATATAGTCAATCCAGGCGGCATCCTGCCCCGACAGGGTGGCGTCGTCTTTTTCGTACGTCCAGCTGAAACGATGGCTTCCGGCCGGAACAGCATAGCTTACTTTTGCCCAGTCCTTGTTTCCGCTCCAGCTGCCCAGTTCATTTCCGTCGAGATAAAACCGGAGGAAATCGTAACCGTTTTCGGAAGATACCTTGCGATAGAACGAAATCGTATCGTTGCAAAGTACCTGTCCATCGATGTACATTTCGCTTTGCTGCGAATTGTTGATGCCTCCCGATACTGCCCCGAACTGGCCTTCGAATTTAGTGGAAGAACTTATTTTCCAGGGCTTGGCTCCTTTCATATGCCAGTTGTATTTCAGGAAGTTGCCGCTTTCAAAATCTTCAACCTGGGCTCCTATGCCCGGGTTGAGACTGCTGACCGAATTGTACGGGCCGGCTGCAGCCGTGACATATATTGAAAAAGTACTGCCGGGAATGGCGTCGGGGCTAACAGTAAAACTGAAAGTGGCGCTTGCTGTTTCTCCCGCGGCGAGTGGTCCTAGGTTTACTGGAGTTGCATTGGCTGTGACAGAATTACCAAAAACAAATAGCTGGGATATGATTTCTGTGGAGGTACAATGGCCGGTATTGGTAGTAGGTACTGTTAAATAAATGGTTTCTCCCGGGTCGATCTGCCCGTTGCCATTGCCTGCCGTGGCATCATCGAGGGTGATGGTTCCGTTAACCAGCTTTGGAGCGTAAATAACCAGGCTGAATCCCGAATTAAAAGTATTGGTATCGGCTGTAGTGCTTATGGTAAAGCTGGCAGTGTGCATATCGGGCACATAGTCGTTCACCTGGATAGTAAAAGCATTGGCAGCCGCTGCGGATCCGTTGCTGGAAATGAGTGGCCAGGTATGAGTGTTGACAGGTATTGACACAAAGGCATCCGTGCTGCTGAGTGTCGAAACGGCATTTGCGGCGTCGGAGTTGCCGAAGTTTTTATACGAAAGGTCAACACTGAGGGGCTCGGCAAATTCAGGCAGCTGGTTGTTGTTGCCGCCATTGTCATTCACCTGGTAATTATCAAGCACCAGGTAGGGTCCCTGTGGTGAAGCTACCATCACGCTGTCAATATAAGGTTGCCGGTTCTGTTTGGTAATAACCATACTGGCAAAACCTGTTTCGGTGAAAGGGAGTAACGAAACCGAGGCAAGCCCGTTTTGATCCGCTTCGGCTACACCATGCAGTACGTTGTTTTTGCTGATGGCAACATAGGCATAAGGTTCGGTGTGTACATCGAACACCGGCGTGCCAAGCGGGAGTAAGGGCATATAATCCACCACCATGGCCGGCGGAACTGAGTAATACACCATAGTCGAAGGATCGCCCATCAGGCAATAGATTTCCCAATAATATTGTTTCATGCCTGAATTGGATTCCTGAACAGCCAGGTTTCCGGCAAAAATCATCTGATCCATGCTACTGTACCATTCGCTTAAGGGTTCACCGTGATCGTGAAAAGTGCGGTCATATGCACCCAGGCCCGTCGTTTCGTAGGTTGGGTTCGAAACAATTTGTCCGTTCCCTACGCCCCACCAGTAGTCTTCGTCCCAGTAACTGAAATCCGAAGCCCCTATGTAGCCCAGGGCGCCTTTGTTTTCGGCCCTGAGCATTACTTCTCCGAAGGTATTCTGGTCGTACGAATTGGTCTGGCAGCAGTTTCCCACCATCAGGCAGTATTTGCCGGCATTTTGCAGGTTGGCCACATCTGCTATGGTAAAGGAAGGATCGGCCCAGCCGTCGGGACTGCCGTGAGCCGTATAGTTGGCGTATGAAACCCCGTTGCTCACGTTGGTATGTATGTTCTGGGCATAATTGGCTCCGCCGGGTTCGGGCTGAAGATAGGTATGCGATGTTAAATTGTGTTCGGCGTTAAAGTAATACTGGGTGCCATAGTTGATCTGCCCGTTACCCCAGGTGAGCTGGTGGGAAGCATCGGCACCGGCAGCCATCACCACTTCGTTGAGGAAAGAAGGGTCGGGCATAAGGTATTGTTCGTACTGCAGGGTTTTGTTGATCTGGGGCAGCAATTCGGCAACTGTATTGGCCGAGAACCTGCCATAGTAAACTTCGGGCAGGAAATCGCCGGTATATTCACAATAATACAAGTCGGTAACATGAGCCCCGCAGTTGTAAGCCGGTATCTGTGCCACATCGCCCACAAACAGCACAAAGGTAGGAGCCGGGTCAGCCGCTGTGGCGGAAGTATACAGGTTCTGAAGATAAGCCTTTATGGAAGTGAAGCTTGCGCCCACGGCAGCATCATCGGTATAGGCTTCTATGACCGTAAAGCCGCGTTTGGTCTTCCATCGGATAAACGGCTGAAGCGCATCGTGAAACATGGGGTCTGATACGATCACATATTTCACGGGGACACTCGAAATGGTATCCATCATGCTGCGTACAGGCTTATAGTTGAGTACGTTGCGGAACACGCTGTTGAAGAAAAGAGATTGGGTTTTGGCTTTGATTTCATTGGTTTTAGCCAGGTCGGCCCCGGCAAAATTAATCTCCACCACCAGGTTGTTATATACCCTGATGGTATTGGTGACCGGGTTGTATTCAACAGGCGAAATCACCAGGTTGGCAAGTTGCACGCTGCGCAGGTATCCGGATACTTCCACGCGGGCCAGGGCCTCGCCGTAAAAGCTATTGGTTTCGTAAAGCTGCTGGTTGTATGCAAATGGTTCTTTTTTGATACCACTTTTGGTTTGAGGATACTGGGCAGGAAACAGCTTCCGGGTGATTCCGAAATCGGATAGCTTATATTCTTTCAGCTCATAGCTTATCACTTTTACCTCGGGCGTTGCCCCGGCCGGGATTTCAATCAGTTTGCTGAGAACCGGCAACTGGGGCGCTCCCGGGCTGTTGGTTTTTGAATAGGATTGTGCCAGCAATTCAACAAATTCGCCTTTTTCGGTATTCAGCCAGAGTGTATTAAAACGGCTGATGGTATTCGAAACCTGCAGGCGATTAAATGTGTTTTCGATCACAATCGTACTGTTGCTGCCCGAAGCATTCAGGATGAGATCGTTGGCAGCATAGAGTCTGGACCCGGCGAAAAGAAAAAATACCAATATCAGGCAGGATATTTTAAGCTGTATAGCTGCTTTCATGCGGACGTATGTTTAAAGGAATTAGCTGTTTAAGAATTACAAAGTTATAGATTTATCGATGCCGTATAGAAAATATTTCTGCATCAGTACACTAAAAATCAAGGATTAATCAGGCGAATGTAATGCGAAATCAGGTATGGCAGCAGGCCCTCCCTGCTGCAGGTATTGAAGCGGGAATTAAAGGGATTTCCGCAGGCTCAGCGTAATCCGTTTTACCGGTATCCAGGCAGCGGCAGTTCCTATGAGTCCTATGGTTACAAAAACATACAGGAAATCGGTAGCGATCAGTTTTATAGGGTACGCGCTTATAATAAATGATCCTCCGCCCTGCAGTTTGATGAGTCCGAATTTCTGCTGGATAACGCATACCAGCAGCCCGAGAATAAGCCCGGCAAAGGCGCCGGTAAGGGTTATGAGTAAGCCTTCGAAAAAGAAGATTTTTTTAATCACGCCATCCCTGGCACCCAGGCTGCGCAGTATGCCAATGTCCTTCTGCTTGTCGAGAATGAGCATGGTCAGCGATCCTATCACATTGAACGAAGCCACAATCAGGATAAAGGTAAGTATCAGGAATACAGCCCATTTTTCGGATTTCATGATTTTATACAACACTTCCTGCTGCTGGAAACGGTTTTGAATCCGGAACTTAGGACCGGCAATACCGGCAATTTTTTCCTGTACGTTTTCGGCATCCGCTCCTTTTGCCAGCCTGATTTCCACACCGGTAAGTTCATCGGTATAATCGAGCAAACGGCGCGCAAAGCGCAGGGGTACCAGCATATATTTATCGTCGAAATCCTGCTGAACCGAAAAGATGGCTACCGGCCTGATAAACTCGCTCGAAAAGGATTCCTGTGGCAGGCCGGTAATGCTTCCTTTCCGCTTGGGGATATACACCGAAATGAGGTTGTCGGGGGCTTTCATATCCAGGTCGAGGAAGTAGGCTATACCATAACCCGGTATGGCAAAGTCGAGGCTATCTTCCTGCAGCACCATTTTGCCGGTTACCAGTAAGGAGTCGATAGGGCTTTTTTCCTGGTAGCTCGAATCTACCCCTTTGATGGTGGCCAGGAATTGTCTCTTTTTGTAATACAGCAGGGCGTTTTCTTCCACCACTTCGGTGTAACTGATTACGGAGGGCAAGGCACGGATTTTATCCGCATTTATATCGCTGGCATGGAAAGTTTTTCCCTGTAAAACCGTTACTTCAATATCGGGGTCAAAAACCGAGAACAGCGAAACCACCACCGATTCGAAGCCGTTGAAAACACTCAGCACTATAATCAGAGCGGCCGTTCCCACCGCTACACCCACCATCGAAATACCCGAGATCAGGTTGATGATGTTGTGCGATTTCTTCGAAATCAGGTAGCGGCGCGCAATAAAAAAGGGGAGGTTCAAAATGAAAACGCTTAGGGTTGCTGCAAAAATACTGTATTATACTTAGTATGGGATAAAATATCATTTAATAAAAGAGCTATGACCCGGGTCCCGGGTGCCCTTTTCGCCTCCGGGGTTCCTGCTGAAAATTCAAATTTACCATTTGGATTTGGGGATTTGACCCCAGGGAAGATTATCCTCCGGAGATCAGCATGGCCCTCCTTTCACCCAGGAGGTGATTTAATCAGATTAGGAAGGTTCTACTTCAGGATTACCCAGTTATTCAGCGTATCGGAACTTACAAATGTATCGCCGCTGCACATGAGGGGATTTGCATCCCTGACAGCCTTTGGAATTATCAATTCCTCGCGATTACCAACACCGCGGTTTTGATATTGGGTAAAAACGGCATCGGTAAGTACATCGAAATAGGATACCATTCTTCCCTGCCGGGTCGGATCGTTCACAATGACTGAAATATCCGACATGGTTTGTGATCCTATATGCGTCCCCAACTGAGTGCCTGCCGTTACCTTTTCGTCAATAGTATATTGTTTTAAAGTTTGGATATGAAATATGGAAAACCGGAAAGCCGGATACTGATCGGAGTCCATCTCGATTTTAGTCCCTGCCCATTCCTCTTCAACGCGGGTGATTTTGCCGGTAACTGGTGCATAGATTTTTACAGTAGTCCAATCCAGGCTGCTTTTAGGCTCAAAATAATGTTTCATGCTGCGGCAGTGTTCAAAAGCATCGGAATAGTCATGCCCCTCCGATGACCTGAATCTGGAAACGCGGTAAATTTTATCGAGATCTATATAGTTCGTCGAAACGAACTTCGGGATGCCATCCTTATCAATATCCCATATATCAGTATTAACCGGAGGACTATTCTCGCTGTCCTTATGGCAGGCGGTTAGGCTGAGCATAAATGGAATGAAAGCCAGCAGGAAAATCCCTGAAACAAGACTGAGCTTTTTCATTTTGGTAAGGTTTTTACTTTTTGACAAAACTGTTACTTGCCGGGTTCCGTTGACTCTTTTGGTTTTCGCGAAGGATTCCCTTTCGGCGCGGAGTTAAGAAGGATAGAAAAAGCCAAAGAACCAACTCGGTATTATGGAATTCCCTGTCTATAAAGTTAATACAATTTGGGAAGAAATCAAAGAGGTATCGGGGAATGTTTTTAAGAGAGAAGTTTAAGCTGATAACCGGTGCCGGCACCATTTACAGTAAAACGGGGAAAGCAGGAAAGAATGATTTGTGAAAATGTTTGAAACAGATGATTATAACAGGTTCAGGCGTGCCGGCAGGCAGCCTGTAGAGCTTTGGCTCAAAAAGGTTATGGCTCAAAAGTTAAAAACGATTCATCAAAACCCGATAGTGGAAGACCTGGTATTTAGAGCAGAAGATTATGTCCATAGCAGCGCAATTGAGTATGCGGGCGTGAAAGGAATATTGTATATATTTGACGAATAATAATGAAAGGGGCCGGGAGGCACGGATTACAGATCCGCAACAGCTGTGGGAGAAACAGAAACCTGGGCGCAATGAAATAGTTATTTAACTCCTATATAGATATGAAGTACATTTTAGTGATTATTTTGTTTTTTATTGCCTTTGAAGGGCAAACGCAGGAAGCCCAGGTTCACAAGAAGAGGATGAACATCAGGAGGCACTTCAAAAATTTGTCGGTTCAGCAGATCAATGATCTGAAAAACGGAGTTTTGATTGTGAGGCTCTATACGAAAAACAGTACAATTTCGGCGTTAAGGAAAAATGGAAACAATAAGCAGGCTCATGAAATTGAACGGAAACAATTCGAAACGAATCAGGAAATAGTAAATGCTTTCAGGCAAGGTTTTGACTTTTGCCCGTTATACTTTTTTTACAGTGATTATTCGGCAAATGTTATTGAGCAACAGTTTGGCAGGTTTCCTTTTTTAAATGACAGTCTGGTACCGGATTCAACCATCATATTAAAAACCCGGAATTTTCTGACTGCCGATTTTGGCACAATCGACCAGGATACAAGCATGCGTTTCGATGGTTATTATTATGATTACGGAGAACATGGATTAGAGAAAAGATCAAAATATTACGGGGGTTCCAATATGGGATTCGGGGCTTTGGTTTTGCGCAGCGACAAATTGGTTCAGCTTCACAAGCCTTTTCCGTACTATGTCAGAACCTATAAATCGTTGCCATTCTCAGCCAACTCAAAAAATGTTGTAAAGAAAATGAATCACAAACTCGAGCGGTTTTATAAACGAAAGCAACGGAAAACAATAGGATAAATCATTTGAACCTGTAGGTGCGGATTGCGTCTTTACGAATCGATCTCAACAGCAAACCATTGATAATCTGTGCTGGTACCATTTACCGTGCAACAGTGAAAGCAGCATAAAGTGGGAAGTAGAATAGTTTGAAGCAGAAGCCGGAAACAGGTTCTGGCAAGCCGTAAACCAGCCTGTGGAGCTCTGAAGCCATGCCGTTATTCAAAAAACTAAATAGTATTCCTTCATTTCCCGGTGCAGGCTTGCCTCTTTAGGTTGCCTGCCCTCCCCTTTGCTTATTTCCCTGCCTTAATCAGCGGTATACCAATGGTGCCATTGGGTTCCTGTATATGGATCAGGCTACTGATGGTAGGGGCAATATCTTCGACATACACCTCGGTATTGGATTCGCCGGCTTTAATATTCCAGCCATAAAAAATCAGGGGTACATGGGTGTCATAATCGAAAGCGGTACCGTGCGAAGTTCCGGCATAATATCCGCCAGTAAGATATCCTATGGTGAGATCAAATACCAGGTCGCCCGAGCGATATGGATTAAAGCCGTTTAACGCGAAGGTGTTCATGCTGCGGGTAGGCATTTTCGAATTAAAATCTTCTTTGGATGAGATCATATTCATCTGAGGAAACGAATTTCTCAGGTAACTAATCAGAACGGTATTCAGCACATGCAGGTCCAGCTTTTTGTTTTCCAGTATCGTATGGTTTAGATAGATCTGGTTATCCTCAACAGTTTCAATAATATCGCCGAAACCAAAATGCCTGCTGCAATATGTTTTAAGAGAATCGGCCACCACTTTGCTGTCGAGGTTGCCTGTCGGCAGATGGTTTTCCTTCAGGTAAGCGGCATTGGGTTTCACGGCATGGTCGGCAGTAAGGAAAAGCAGGTAGTTCCCTTTTCCCACGCTATTATCCAGTGTTTGGAGCAGTAAGGCGATCTGTTTATCGAGCCTTACATAGGTATCCATCACTTCCACCGAATTAGGTCCAAAAGCATGGCCTACATAATCGGTCGACGAAAATGAAACGGCCAGCATATCGGTATACTGCCCTTGTCCCGGCTTTTCGTTTTTGATCAGTTCCGTTACAAATCCGGCCAGCAGGTCATTTCCAAAAGGCGTGGTCCGTATCAGTTCGAGGCGGGTGGCCGCATCTAGTTTTTCGAATGAATGTGGGAAAGTGGTTGTGCCTTCTTTAAAAACATCCACTTCTCCGGCCCCTTTGTCGGGCATGGAAGTGGTATAATCCGATTCGGGCAGGGATAAGGGCCATCCGTTGGACATCAGTTTGGACGGTTCCTTCCGGCTGTTGAATTGGCTAACCCACCCGGGCAAGGTTTTGGTGTAATAGGACGATGTGATAAAATTCCCCGATTTCCCGTCGTACCAGTATGCGGCATTGGCCATGTGCCCGCCGGGCAGTATAGCGGCCCTGTCCTTGATGGACACCGAGAAAACCCTCGACAGGCCGTTATCCGACATGCGCAGTTCGTCGCCTATGGTCGAAGCCAGCAGCCTGTCGGGCGACATCTGCCCTGAAGCGTTTTCGGCGCCTATGGTTTGGTGCGTGGAATCACTGGTGCAGTAAACCGTTTTTTTAAGGGTTTTATCGTACCAATCGTTCGATATGATGCCATGGAAATAAGGCGTGGAACCCGTATAAATACTCGTATGCCCCGGACCTGTATAAGTTGGAATGTAATTATACTGTGCGTAGGTAAAATTCATGCCTTCTTTCATCAGCCGTTTAAAACCATTTTCCGAATACTGATCATAATAGCGGTACAGGTAGTCAAAACGCATCTGGTCAACCACAATACCCACCACCAGTTTAGGTTTCAGCTGTACCTTTTTGTCCTGAGCCATCATAATCCGGGAGCCCAGTACCAGACAAATAATCAATAAGGCGATACGTTTCATGCTATAAGGTTTTATTGATTATTTCCAGGCTTTCACTACCAGCCCGGTTCCGGTTTTATGGGTCAGGGTGGCATCGAAATAATTCAATACCAGACAAAGTGGGAAGGTGATGATGTAATAAAAAGGCAGAATAATAAAAAGGAGTTTCGTTTTACCCAGTGCCAGTATAGGGTATTTCATCGAGAGGCGCCAGCTTAATTGCCCGGGTTTACCATACTGGTAGCGGGCTTCGGTGCGGCTGAAGCCGGCAAGCCGGAGTTTCTCCTGTATTTCGCTGATGTTGTACCCGTCGCGCACATGTTCGTCGATAAACGATTCTTCCTCGTGTTCGTGAACATCGCTGCCGCCCTGGTCCGAAGGGGTCGAAATCAGCACCATGCCGCCGGGTTGAAGGGAAGCATAAAAATTACGGAATACGGCAACGTCCTCCAGTATATGTTCCATCACATCCACCGAGAGGATGAGGTTATAAGCCGAAGCATCCGTAAAGGCCGTCAGGTCGGCATTGGCAAAGCTTACATTTTTCCTGCCTATGCGGCTGAAAAAGGCGTTGCAGTCAGCAATCTGTTCGTCTTTTACATCCACGCCCCTGATTTTCCAATCCGGATGTTTGGATGACATATAGAAATCGTATTGTCCGAAACCCGAGCCTGCATCCAGGATGGAAGCGTTTTTGGGTGCCGACAGGGCCCATTGTTTCACTTCGCGCCTCACATGCCACGAACGCAGCAGGAGTAAATCGAGCAGGCGGTAAAACACTTTTCTTAAAAACGGAGTGCTGTTGAAAACACTGCCCAGCGAACGTTTGATAGGATCGTACTGCATATTGAATTCAGGAGGTAACTATGTGAAACGGGAAATGCTTGCCTTTTGATAATGTGGGATGTGGGATGTTTGATGTGGGATGTGGGAACCCGGCACCTGGCACTTGGAACCTGGCACTTGGTACCCGGAACCCGGAACCCGGAACCCGGAACATCTTCTTCTTTCTAGCCTTTGAGCAGGTTGTCGATATTTTCGATATAATCGAGGGAATCGTCAATAAAAAAATCGAGCTCGGGGATGGATCGCACCTGGTTGTGGATACGGTTGCCCAGTTTAAGCCGGATCTCTTTCCGGTGTTCTTTAATCAGGGCCAGTAACTCCGGCTTAGGGGTTTTCCCGAAAAGGCTGATATAAACTTTAGCCAGGAAAAGGTCGGGGGAGATGTGTACCTTGGTAACCGTAATCATATTGCCCGTGAATACATCGCGGCCCATGGCCTGGAATATTTCGCCCATATCCTTCTGGAGCAGTCGTTCTATTTTTTGCTGACGTGTTGTTTGCATGGCGCAAAGGTAAGGATTTATTGGAATAGGTGATTGAGGAGATTGATGGGATTGAGGAGATTGAGGGGGCGACAAGGGGACAAGGGGAGATTGATGGGATTGATGCGATTGAGGAGATTGATGGAGACAAGGTGAGGATTGATGGATTTGAAGGGAGATTGCAATGTATTATACGGCATGACGGTTATCGATTTCATCGTCTGATTATTCCACATCCCACATCATACATCCCACATCATACATCCGACATCCTAGATCTCCTAAAGTCCTGACTCAATATCCCGGCAATATTCCCTCATGGTTTCCAGGCTCCATTTATCCTCGTTCGAGATAATGTTATCCTTGTCGGCAAAGGGAGCACGGGTTGATTTGGAGGTTAAGCGGATGTAATGATGTATGAACACTCCCAGTGCCATATGAACAGGCTTGATGTCATTATGTTCGATATTTCTTTTCTTCGAGCGTATGTACAAATCAAAGTCAGCGCCTTGGATGCGCTCATCCCAGAGGCCTATTTTGGCCAGGGCCTCTCGCCGCATCATCACGGTATTCCCCACGAAACCTTCCTTCACGGCAAGCCCGAATTTTTCGAAGCGTTTGTTGGCGAAGCGTTCCCAGTTCCCGTACATCAGCCGGTGCATGAGCTTTAGGTTAAAGGTGCTGAAGCCAAATACGGCGAGAGGATTTTTTACCTTCAGCCATCGGCGCTTTATAGCTTTGGAGCTCACGGCATCTTCCAGCATTTCGATGCCCACGGGGGTGATTACATCCAGGCCAGCGGCATCGGCGGCATCGAGCATGCGTTTGTCCCAGTCGGGTGAAACGATAATATCGTTATTGATAAAAACGAAAGTATCATATTTTGCTTTGGCGATTCCCTGGTTCTGGCATACAGGGTAGGAATAGTTTAGCTCATTTTCAATCACCACAGCGCCCACCGACTTGAAAAATTCCCGGCTTCCATCCGTGCTCTTATTGTCAATAATGATAAGTTCGAAAGGATGAAACGTATATTTCCGGAGGGATTGCCAGAATATCCGGTTCATCGGCAATCCGTTATGCACTGCGGTTATGATGCTGATCATCGGGAGGCTGAATTTGAGAATGCAAAGTAACGAATAAACAGCGATAGAAATTAATTGCTAATTTAGCCGCTTCGTTTGTAAATGCCCTAAATACCTAATTGTGAAGATATATTTCCGCTTGCTGGCTTTCGCTAAGCCATACAGGAACTACATTCCCGAGTACATATTGTATGTTATCCCTTCCATTATTTTCGGAGCGCTCAATTTTACGCTTCTCATGCCTTTGCTGGATGTGCTTTTTAACGTGGATGCCAAAGCTACGGTAACGCAGTTGCCTGCGTTCTCGATGTCAATGAATTATATTAAGCTTTTCTTTCAATACTATTATTTTGAAGTGGCTGTGGCTCACGGTAAATTTGCTGCCCTCGAAGTTATTTGCGGCATCATCACGGCAAGTGTTTTCCTGGCCAACTTTTTCCGCTATATGTCGCAGCGCGTGTTAACCCGCATGCGCACCTGGGTGGTGTACCGGCTTAAAAAATCGCTTTTCAATAAGCTGAGCACCTTGCATATGGGATTTTTTCACCGCCAGCAAAAAGGGAATATACTGTCCATCATGTCGACCGATGTGCACGAAATCGAGAATTCTATTGTTAGTTCCGTGCAGGTGCTGTTCCGCGACCCCCTCACTATACTGGTGTATATTATACTGCTCTTTGGCATGTCGCTGAAACTCACGCTTTTTACCATAGTATTCTTCCCTGCGGCGGCTTCATTGATTGCAGGCATCTCCAAAAAACTAAGGAAAAGCGCCACCAGCAGCCAGAGTCTCCTGGGCCGGCTGCTGAATGTAACGGATGAAACCATCTCGGGAGCACGTATCATTAAAGCGTTTACGGCACAGGCCTTCGTTCAGTCAAAATTCAACGTGCACAACGAATCGTACCGTAAAGTCCAGAAATCGATGGTGAACCGCCGCGAAATGGCGGGCCCCCTTTCGGAATTCCTGGGCGTGTTGGTTATAATCTCAGTCATGGTTTATGGGGGACGGCTGGTGCTGAACCAGCAATCCGACCTCTCGGCCAGCGGATTTGTAACCTATATTATTCTGTATACCCAGCTGATTGCACCCATAAAAAATATCTCCACGGCGGTAACCAACATACAGCGCGGCCTTGCTGCCGGCGAACGGGTGCTGGCTATAATCGATACCGAAAATGAAGTGGTCGACAAAGCGGATGCAGGTACGCTGGCTTCATTCGAAAAGCAAATAGAGTTCCGCAATACCACGTTTGCCTATAATACCGAAGAAGTATTAAAGGACATTTCGTTCACCATCCCTAAAGGCAGGATGGTTGCCATTGTAGGACAAAGCGGGGCAGGGAAGTCGACTGCCGCCGACCTGCTTTGCCGGTTTTATGATCCTCAGATTGGAGGGGTGTGGATTGATGGTTCCGATATCAGGGACTATACCCTCGAAAGCCTGCGCAGGCAGATGGGAATCGTAACCCAGGAAGCCATACTTTTCAACGACACCGTGTTCAACAATATAGCTTTCGGGATAGAAAATGCAGAGGAGAAAGATGTGATTTTTGCCGCTCAGGTGGCCAACGCCCATGAATTTATCACGCAGATGGAAGAGGGTTATCAGACCAACATCGGCGACCGCGGCTCGCGCCTCTCAGGCGGACAACGTCAACGCATCAGTATCGCCAGGGCGGTATTGAAGAACCCGCCGATTTTGATCCTCGACGAAGCCACATCTTCCCTGGATACCGAAAGCGAGAAACTGGTGCAGGATGCCATTCAGAAGCTGATGCTGAACCGCACTTCACTGGTTATTGCGCACCGCCTTTCGACCATACAGTATGCCGACGAAATCATTGTACTGAATGCGGGGCAGATCGTGCAACGCGGAACCCACCAGGAATTGATTTCTCAGAAAGGAATTTATAAAAAGCTGTGCGACATGCAGTCGTTTGCTTAATGCCATATAGCGAAAAACCAACAGCTAACTTCTCCCGCATTGTGAAATGGCATGAAATTAAGAAATAATATACCTATGAAAGCCATTAAATATCTGACATTTGGTTTAGCCTTTTTACTCCTTACAGGTATATTAAGCAGTTTCCTGAAAACAGAAAACAAAATCGATTTTGTTTATCCCGATGGAAATTCAAAAGCCCTCATTATGAGTTATGATGATGGTACTGTGGATGATGTGAGACTTACCCGCTTATTTGATGAAAATAAAATTATAGGAACATTCAATCTGAATTCCGGGCTGCTTGGAACTACCCAGGTATGGCCACAAAAGAATGCCGATACACTCGTTTATAAATATTTGCCCAAAGATTCATTGCCCGCCATATATAAAAATCATGAAATTGCAGCACACAGCTTAACCCACAAGGATTTCAAAAACCTGAGCGATAAGGAGATTCTGCAGGAAGTTGAAACCGACATCGCAAACCTGAATAAGCTTACAAAACGGAAGATCCGGAGCCTGGCTTATCCTTTCGGGAATTCGAGCGCTCATATTGCTCAATTAATCAGCAAAACCGGCCTTACCAATGCACGAATCGTCGGCGACACATACACCTTCAATTTGCCCGATACTTTTTTGTTGTGGCGCCCCACTTGTCACGACAGCAAAGCATTGGGATTGTTAAATAGTTATTTATCTCTCAAAAGTAATAAACTCACTGTTTTCCTGGTCTGGGGGCATTCGTGGGAGTTTAAAGATGCGAAAAGATGGAATGATTTCAATAAATTTTGCAGGGAAGCAGGCAATAGGAAAGATATCTGGTATGTAGGATGCGGAGAATTTATTGAATACCAGTTAACCTTGAAAAATTTAAAAATTAAAGATGGTGTAGTTGCAAATCCCAAAGGCAATAAAGAAGTCTGGTTCAAACAGGATGGTTTAATAAAAGTCCTCAAACCAGGTAACAGGATGGAGGCTCACATAAATCA
Source organism: uncultured Bacteroidales bacterium (assembly GCA_903864265.1). Taxonomy (GTDB): domain Bacteria; phylum Bacteroidota; class Bacteroidia; order Bacteroidales; family UBA4417; genus UBA4417. Next base: position 67,213 of record CAIPFN010000080.1, read on the forward strand.
GGTCACAAAATAGAAGGTGAGGGCCGTCGGGATGTTTTGAATTAGCACCTGATAACGAATGATCTGACTGGAAATAGAATGTTGCCAAAAAGACAGAAACTGATTATAAAATCATTTTATGACAAACACCTTAAGTGTAAAAATAAAATCTCTGGCTGCCGAATTTGCTCCTGGTATTATCCATATTCGCAGGCATTTGCACTCCCGCCCCGAATTATCGGAACTCGAGTTCCATACGGCTGATTTTATCTGTGCCACCCTCGACAGTTATGGAATTCCGTATGTCCGGAATGTGGGAGGAAACGGTATTGTAGCAAAAATTGAAGGCCGGCAGCCTCAGTCATCCACACTCGCCCTGCGGGCCGATATGGATGCCCTTCCAATTCATGAGCTGAATGCCTGTGATTATAAATCGCTGAATCCCGGCGTGATGCATGCCTGCGGGCACGATGTTCACATGGCATCATTGCTGGGAGCATCCAGGATACTGAATGAATTAAAAAATGAATTCGAAGGCACCATCAGGCTAATTTTTCAGCCTTCGGAGGAGAAATTCCCCGGAGGAGCCCTGGCCATGATAAAGGACGGAGTACTCAATAACCCGGTTCCCGGGCGCATTTACGGACAGCATGTATTGCCTACTCTCGAAGCCGGGAAAGTAGGTTTCAAACCCGGCCGGTATATGGCTTCAACGGATGAAATTTATCTGACCGTCAGAGGCCGTGGTGGCCATGCCGCCACTCCCGAACTGAATACGGATACCGTTCTGATAGCGTCCCATATTATTGTTGCCATGCAGCAGGTTGTAAGCCGCTCGGCCCCTCCGGGCATTCCTACTGTACTCTCTTTCGGGCGGGTGATTGCCGACGGGCGTACCAATATCATTCCTTCGGAAGTGAAAATCGACGGTACCTTCCGTACTTTCGACGAAACCTGGCGTGCCCTGGCCCATGAAAAAATTACCGCCCTGGCCACGGGACTGGCTGCAAGCATGGGCGGCAGCTGCGAGGTGTTTATCGACAAGGGTTACCCTTTCCTGGTAAACGACGACCTGGCAACCTCCGAAGCCAGGGCTTTGGCACAGGAATTCCTGGGTGCCGGAAATGTAGTGGATCTTGAACAACGCATGACAGCCGAAGATTTCGCCTACTATTCACAGCTTATCCCGGCCTGTTTCTATCGCCTGGGGGTCAAAGATCCTTCCTGGGAAGGCATACGTAACCTCCATACCCCGGAGTTTGATGCCGACGAGCGCAGCCTCGAAACCGGTATGGGACTGATGGCCTGGCTTGCCCTGAACCAATTAAAACCCTGGCAATGAAAGTAAACGGGAAACATTACCGCACCATCTGGATGAACAATAAAACGGGGGTGGTCAGCATGATCGACCAGAATGAACTGCCCTTTGCCTTTATAATTCATGAAGCCTGCGGATACCGTGATACCTGTCATGCCATTGTGAGCATGATTACCCGGGGAGCCGGGGCTATAGGGGCAGCGGCGGGATTTGCCATGGCACAGGCTTTCTGCGAAGGGATAAGGGATGAGAAGCCGGCAAGGCGGGAGCAGAAGGGCGAGGGCTATAGCCCCGAACAACTCGCATTTTTCGAACGTGCCCGTAAGTCCATCGAAGCCACCCGACCCACAGCCCGCAATCTTTTTTATGCTACCGAAAGGGTGTACCAGGCAGGCCTGGTAAGCGCCGAAGCCGCCTTACAGCAAGCTCAAGCCCTTGCCGATGAAAACCTGGAGGATGCACGAAAAATCGGTGAATACGGCAGCAGCCTGATCCTCAACGGCAGCCGGATATTAACCCATTGCAACGCCGGCTGGCTTGGGTTTGTGGATTACGGCAGCGCACTGGCACCGGTATATATTGCAAAAGAACAAGGCAAAGAGTGTTTCGTGTATGCCGACGAAACACGTCCCCGAAACCAGGGCGCCCGTCTTACCGCCTGGGAACTTCAAAATGAAGGTATTCCGCATCGCATAGTTCCCGACAACGCAGGTGCTCACCTGATGAGCCGCGGAATGATAGATTTTGTTATCGTGGGTGCCGACCGTATTGCCGCCAACGGCGATACCGCCAATAAAATCGGGACTTTTGAAAAGGCCATAGTAGCTAAGGAATTTGGAATACCCTTTTATGTGGCTGTGCCGTTTTCAACCATAGATTTTAGCCTTACGGATGGAACTCAAATTCCCATTGAGGAACGCAGCGAAGATGAAGTGCTCAGCTATTCGGGGCCGGATGCAGAAGGCATAATCCGGACTATACGGATGGCTTCGCCCGGCTCGCATGCCCTGAACCCCGCCTTTGATGTTACTCCCACCCGGTTTATTACGGGATTTATAACGGAAAAGGGGATAATACAAGCGGATGAGCTTCTGAAATGGAAGACTTCTTAAATATAACGTATACCCTATCGCTATTCCCGAATGTTCAAAGCAAATTAAAATGGAAGCAAACACCTGCAACTGGCCCGGCACCGATATGCTGATGATCGCCTACCACGATACCGAATGGGGGGTTCCCCTTCATGATGACTGGAAATTATTTGAATTTATGCTGCTCGATGCGTTCCAGGCCGGTTTGAGCTGGAAAACCATACTTCATCGCCGCGAAGGCTTCAGGCAAGCATTCGACGGTTTTGAAATTGAAAAAATAGCTGCCTACCAGGAGGATAAAATCCAGCAACTGATGCAGGATACGCGAATCATCCGCAATCAATCGAAAATCCGTTCGTCGGTGACCAACGCACAGGCATTCCTGAAAATTCAGAAGGAATTCGGCACCTTCGACCGGTACATCTGGCAATTTACGGGAGGGACTACCCTATACAGCAACCTGACAGAACTTTCGCAAATTCCTGCCCGCTCTCCCGAATCGGATGCCATGAGCAAAGACCTGATCAGGAGAGGATTTAAATTCGTGGGTTCAACTATTTGTTACGCGTTTATGCAGGCGTCTGGAATGGTGAACGACCACCTGCTCTGTTGCTCCCGGCATCCGGCTAACCAACAGAAAATGAGCTAGAATTTTAATTAAAAAAGGCAAATTATTTATTTATCCTTTATGCAACGGACTGAAAATCCTAATTTCTTAGATCCGGAGATTCGGCTTACAGCAGCAGTATTATATTTCAAACACTCGTGCCAGGCCTCGGATGCCAAACTCCCGGTGGTACTCCACCACCATCCGTATTTGCTGTTTAAGTAGAATAGGCCATTCGTATAATGGCTGCCTGCCGGTAGAGCCGTAAAACCGGTGCTGTTATCGGCCCCTGTATTGGGCGAAACCCAATGAGCTGTGCCCGATTCTTTTAATTTGCCGCCAGCTATGCTGTCACCTCCCAGGAATGTGATCAGGGCGGACCATTCGGCATCGGTTGGCACATGCCAGCCCGTGGGACACAACCTGCTGTCGCTGGCGGCATACCAGTTATACAAAGCCCCATAGTTGGCTTTATTGGTAAAGTCGTTATTGTACCAGCAAAAGGCCGGAGTGGTTAACCCGCCCCAGGCAGAGTTATCCGTTACATTGGTTATGGGCGTTTTTGACGCATCGTTGTAATGGGTGGTTTTAAGATCCTCAGTCAGCCAGGTTTGAGTGCCTATGGTTACGGTATGGTATACATTGCCGTCAGCGTCGGTAACCGTGGCCGATGAGCCCGTGCTGTCATCTTTTTTACAACTGTTTAAAAAGAGTACGATAAGCCCTGTAATGAATAAAGGGTAGATCCAGGTACTACTTATCTTTTTCATAGTTATTTAGTGTTTATTGGTTAGTTTTTACGATTTACTGTTTTGGATTTGTTACTGCGTTCATATTGTTAATTCAGTATTCTTCAGGTACATTTTTGAATGAAAGATCATAATCAATTACAGTGGCATTTTTTTAGTTCTTTATTGAATAACTATTTTCTGAGAACCAATAATCCGAGTATCTCTATTTACTTTTATAAAATAGATTCCCGGTGATTGATGGTTCAAATCAATCGTATTTACGGCATTTATGGCTTCTTGCTTATGGATTAAAGCTCCGGAATTATTATATACTTCAATACAACTGTTGTGAATTGAAGGGGGAAGAACAACTTCAAAAGTGCCATAAGAAGGATTTGAATAAACCTTTAAGTTTTGGTTACTGCATTCCTTAATACCCGATGAGTGTTTTTCGGTATAGCGGCACAACTGGTAATCGGCAAAATAGCCATAGGCAGCCTTATAATAAATCGCATTGTTAAAAGGTACCCAGGCTTCCCAGGGATAAAATACATCTACCCCATTGGAAGATGGTTTGGGGCATACGATTCCGGCAGCAGTGCCATGCGAAGCAAATAATTCTGCGGCTTTCGAAATGGAATCATATCCTGTCATGATCAGCCTGTTTTGAAAGGCGTATAATTTATCGGGATGAAGTCCATGGGCGAAATTGGTAACTTTGGTTGTTCCTGCCGTTATGCCGTCGCTTACCCATAATTGAATAGTCGCTGTTAGCGAATCATGACCACTCATATACAGCTTGTTGCTAAAAACAGCCATTGACTGTGGCAGAAATCCGGAATAAGTACGGGGAGTATAATCTGTTTTAACCGCTATGGTGCCTGTTGTTGTGCCATCAGTTGACCAGAGCTGATACAATGAGCCCTTGTCGAGACCCATTAAAAACAGTTTTGAATTGAAGGGCGTAAACGTGCCTGGCGAAAGCCCGATGTCACCCGGATTAATATTCGTAACTTTCGAGGTGGCTGCGGTAGTTCCATCGGTAACCCAAAGTTGTAATCCGCTTGCATTGTCGATGGCGCTGAAATAGACTTTATCGTTATAGGCTGTGAACCCGGATGAATTTGCGCCATATTGTGAGGCAATCTCCTTAAGTTTCATGATTCCCGCTGCTGTGCCATCCGAAACCCATGGCACAGCATAGGATCCTTCGACTACGTATGCGCTGAAATAGATCTTTCCACCACATACAGTCATATTTGAAATATACGACCCACCTGATGGATTGATTGCTTTAACCAGCCTTGTGCCAATTGAAGTTCTATCTGTTTGCCATAGCTGATCCTTAACCGGATTTGAATTTGTAGTATCGCCTGCGAAATAAATTTTATTGTTCATCACCACATTGTTGGCAGCACTTATAGTTATTTTTTTAATCAATGAAGTACCGGTTGTAGTCCCATCACTTTTCCAGAGTTGATGGAAATTATTGAAAACCAGGAGGTTGTTTATCATTGTCAGGTGCCGGAGCGAAGGATAATGTTGTATGGAATCAATTTGTTTCACAACGCTTACCCCGGCTTCAGTACCATCAGTAAACATTAATTTGTCAACATACTGCTGGTCATCAGTACCTAAAAAATAAAGTTTACTGTTAAACACGGTGAGGTTGCTGGGGTTAAGTCCATTAGATCCATAATAATTGATTTCGGTTATCTTTTCAACCTGTTGTGATCTCACTGCTGTTGAGATGAACATCAGGAAAATAAAGAGAAAACTGTTTTCATGATTTCTTGTTTTTAGATGGTCTGTTCACGAAAACTGTTTCTGTTTTTTAGTCATCAGGATTAGATTCCTGATCGATTAAGTGGTGATGCGCTATTTATCAGCATCATTTTCTTCACCTCGTTATAAGTGCCTATTTGTAGTTTGCTGAAGTACATCCCACTGTTGCATCCGGCAGCGTTCCATTCAATGGAATACTCTCCGGCAGGCTTTCTCTCATTCACCAGATTTGCAACTTCGGTCCCCAGCAAATCAACTATCTTTAAGGAAACCTGGCCTGGCTGTATAACTTTATACTTAATGGTGGTAGTGGCAGTAAATGGATTGGGATAATTCTGAACGATGCCGGGAACGTCCGGATTTGCTTTTTTTTGTACTTCCTTTGTTGATAAAAGTACACCGCCTTCTTTATAGACCGATACTCCATTCGAAGTCGTCCCTATCCACTTATTATCTAAACTGTCAATCGCTATTGTAACAACAGTAGTCTCCGGTAATCCCGAATTTTGAGGAGTAAAGACCGTCCAGTTTGTATCATCAAATTTTGCAAGTCCGGAATAGGTTCCTATCCACTTATTTCCTGATTCGTCTATCGCCATTGAGATTATACTATTGTCGGGAAGACCGGAATTTGAGGTGTTGTATACAGTCCAGGTAGTACCATCAAATTTGGCGATCCCTCCATGACTGGTTCCAATCCACTTATTTCCAGCAGCGTCAAAGGTTATTGTGGTAACATTGTCATCGGTCAATCCCGTATTCGAACTAGTATAAACAGTCCAGCTTGAGTCGCTGTTTGATCTGGCAAGTCCGGCACCTGTCCCAACCCACAAAATCCCTGAACTATCTATCACAACTGACCAGACATAATTAGAAGGAAAGCCCGAATTCCAGATATCATAAACCTTCCAGTTTATATTTCCATCAAATCGGGCAAGCCCTCCACTGTAAGTGCCGATCCATTTATTTCCTAAACCGTCCACGGCTATTGAAGTAACAATATGCCAGGGCAGACCCGAAGTAGGATAATCGTATACCGTCCAGCTTGTTCCGCCATCAAACTTAGCAAGACCCAGGTTTGTACCTATCCATTTAATCCCTGTACCTTCTTCTATAGTTATTGTAGTTACATTGTCGTAGGGTAAGCCCGAATTGGCATGGTTGTATACTGTCCAGCTTGTGTCGGCCAGTTTGGCAACCCCTCCGGCACCGGTTCCAATCCACTTATTCCCGGAAGCATCAATGGTTATTGCACTAACATAATAATTAGGCAAGCCCGAATTTGCGGTATTATAATATATCCACTCAGGAGTTTGTGCATAGAGAGCACAGAAAGAAACCAGAGTATTGATAAGCAGTAAGAATGTTTTCATAATGTTTCCTCTTTTTTTTTACTGGTTTAATTGGATTTTACTTTTATGCTTTGTGTTTGCTATCAATTTGATCAAGAGGGATTTTCAAATGCGCGCAACTGATTTTTCAATTAAATTAGTCCTTCAGGCAACGAACGGAAAACCCATTCCTGAAACCATATGAGCTTCGGGCAACATAGTTACTATGGCTGTACAAACCTCTGTCCCAGACATTGTTGGCGTCGCTCAGGGTGGAGCTCCACCAGAAAGCATAAAAAGTATAGTAGTAATACACTCCTTCAACGGTGCGGCATCCAGCCGGTACGGCTGTAAAATGGGATGCATTTTGTTTGGCTGGATAATCGGGATTGCCTACTGCGCCTACAACAATAGACGGATCCCAAAGTGCTGACGCTGCCAGAGATTTGGCGTATTTATTTCCTGCTGTAGTACCATCAAAATTGAAGGCATTAAAAGTAAGGTAGGTTTCCAGTTCCGTCCATTCGTCTTCGGAAGGTACATGCCAGCCTTTTGGGCATAACTTGCCGGTATTTACTGCATACCAGTTATACAATCCGCCACATATGGGACCATAGTTGCCGGCATCATTTTTATACCAGCAAAAGGCAGGTGTGGTTAGGGCAGCCCAGTCGGTGCCCAGAGTTACTAAAGGAATATCAGTGCCATCATTGAATTTGGTCGTTTTGAGGTTTTCTAACATCCAGGTTTGTGTGCCAATCGTAATGGTTTGATAAACGTTTCCATCGGCATCAGTTACGGTTAAGGGTATGGGAGCGGTAACATTAATAGTTACGGTTTTACTTGTTGTATTATAATTCGCCAAATCAGCCGGTGTAAAATCAACTTTCAGATTCTGATTGGCTCCCTCATTTAATTTTGTCCCTTCAGCAGGCGTATAAACAAATGTGCCAGCTACGTCGGCAGTGGCATTTAATTGTGTGGAACTAAGCAAGGTACCAAAACTAATGTCTGTCGGATTGGCCCAGCTTAGTACCGGGTCCTTTTTGGCAAGCACATTAATCTTTACTGTTTTACTCACCGGATTGTAATGTGATGCATCCGTTGGAGTGAATGCCACTTCCAGTTCCTTGTTCATACCTGTAGTCAGGGCCGTTCCTATATCAGGGGTATACACAAAAGAGCCTGCTACATCAGCTGTGGCATTTAACTGGCTTATACTTAAAAGAGTTCCGGCTGTGATATCAGCCGGGCTGGCCCATGTGATAACCGGATCCTTCTTCGTGATAGTTTCATCCTTTTTACAACTGAATGCAATAAATAATACCAGTCCCGTCAAAATTAAGGGGTGACTAAGCTGCCTTTTCAAATTTTTCATAATTATTGGTTTTGGTTTAATAACATTTATTGATAGTTGGTTTTGATTGATTCAGATTGATATCGGCAATCCATTGAAATGAATGCTTTAGCGGGCAAGGACTACGGGAACTTATTCAATTGGGAGATGTGGCAGGAGACAAGGAAGTGCACTCAGCCGGCAGGTAAAGTAGTGATAACAGACTAATTCTGTTATGTTTGAGTTTCAAATATGTGTAAATACAAGTAATATTTTTGAGCACCGGGAAGTGTGATATTTTGAAACTATAAACAAAGAACGATTTGAGGGTTAGGCTCTGTTTTTAAGATTCCGGAACTCATCTGATTCCGATTTTCACCGTAAATTTACTTCAGCCTGCAGAAATGGCGAAGATGTATTACACTTCAGGTAGAAATTGATGGACAACACGACTGATATTCTTGATGTACTAAAAATCAATCCGTTGAAAAATGATGTAAATTGCAGTTGTTTTAATTGAAACTTCTATGAGCCGGAAAATCACAGGTATGGAGTTCGGGATATATCTGCTTTTGTGGATTGTTCTGACTTTTTTTCTGTTATACCTGATCTTTGATTATCATGCGCCTTTTGTACAGCAATTTGTTGCCACACTGGTTGTTACAGGTTTTACCGCACTACCGGCTTACACCTCAGCCAAAATACTGGTCCCGAAGTTTCTGTACCATAAAAAAATTAAAATATTTATTGCCTTATTATTGCTGATTGCCATTGTCAATACAATGCTAACTTATTTGATAGCCGGAGCATTTTATTTTTCACTGAGTGGGAAATCCATATTCAGGAGCATTGCCATTATTCAGGTTGTTTCTTTGTCCTTTTTTATCATAAATTGTATTGTAATCGCAGTGAGCAGTGCAATTCAGATTATTATCGATCGCTTTGGCATGGAACAGCACTTGCATGAAGTCGAAAATGAAAAAGTTAGCACAGAACTTGCCTTTCTGCGGGCTCAGGTAAATCCGCATTTTCTTTTTAATGTGCTGAATACTATCTACTTTCAGATTCAAAAGGAAAACAGTGAAGCCCGGAATTCGGTCGAGAAACTTTCGGAGATGCTGCGCTATCAACTGTATGAATGTACTTCCGATATGATTGATATTTCGAAGGAACTGGCTTATATCGAAAATTATGTGGCTGTTCAGCAGCTTAGGATGGAAACCGGTACCGACCTGCAGTTGAAGATTCCTTCTGATATTGGCACATTTAAAATCGCCCCGCTTCTAATCCTTCCTCTGGTTGAAAACGCATTTAAATACATATCCAATTTTAAGGAACCGGCACATAACAAGCTTTATATTGACATTCATACGGAGCAGGATTCACAATTTGTTGTTAAAGTATTAAATACATACAATTCGCTGGATCATACCGGGCAAATGCCCCATTCGAACGGACTTGGACTGCAGAATTTTGAGCGAAGGCTGGAATTGTTATATCCCGGTAAGCATACCATTGTCCGGAAACGTACAGAAAACACCTATGAAACAACCCTGAAAATCCAATATCATGATTAACTGCCTGGTTGTAGATGACGAACCCATCGCCCGTGAAGGCATGATGGAATATGTAAGACAGGTCGATTATCTGAACGCGGTAGCCCAGTGTAAAAGTGCGGTCGAGGCCGCGGGTATGCTCCGAAAGAGCAATATTGACCTGATATTTATGGATATACAGATGCCCAAACTCAGCGGCATTGAGTTCGTAAAAGCATTGGCCGATCCTCCTCTTATCATTTTTACGACGGCCTACTCCGAATATGCTTTGGAAGGCTTTGAGCTGGATGTGGTTGATTACCTGCTGAAACCCATTTCGTTTGCCCGCTTCCTGAAAGCGGCCGAAAAGGCTCAAAGCTATCTGCACGCCAGGGATAAGGATGTAAGCATAAGTACTGATTTCTTTTTTATAAAATGCAACGGTAAAATTGAAAAAATAATTATGGCTGATGTTATTTACATCGAAGCCATGGCCAATTATGTCATCATTCATACACGACATAAAAAGTACATCACTTATCTCACATTCACGGGTATTGCCGGGCAGTTGCCTGCTCAGCTATTTGTGCGTATACACAAATCGTATCTGGTTGCCATTTCGGCTATTCAAACTATCGATGGCAATGAGGTGATCACGGGATCAATCCGGCTGCCGTTGAGTAAAAACTACAGGAATGAGGTGATGAGCCGTATAGAACCGAAACTTTTCAAAAGATGATGGTCAAACGGAAAGTCCTGACGCGTTTATAAAATATATCTGGAGGGTGGCTCAGCGGGTCTTTTGGTCATATGATTCATCACCATACGAATCTCCCCGTAACTCACATCCTCTCCCAAAACAGCCTTGGCTTCAGTCAGCGAGGTGTTCTCTGTCCTGACAAAATAGGCCCTGATCATTCCGATCTTCTCCAATGGGATTAGCTTTTCAATATCCAGCTCACCGCTGGCCACAAAGCCGGCGAGATGGCCCTCTATGGTTGATGGTGCATAGGCTCTCTGTCGGGCAATTTCGGAAATGGTTTTTCCTTCCAAAAACAGCTCAAGACTTAATCGCTGCGATTCGCCTTTGGGTTTTTGTTTCGAAACAGGTTTCTCAACCGGTAATTCAGCATCCAGTTTGCTTAAATGAGTCAGCTGCAGATATTCCCGTATCATTCCTATAATCTCAACCCCGTATTTCTGAACTTTTTTCTTCCCGAAACCCTTGATCTCTTTCAACTCAGGGATGGTAACCGGCAGCAGCTCCGCCAGGTCATACATGGTTTTTTGCGGCAGCACCATGTATATTGGAAGATCTTCCTCCTCAGCCATAGCGTCGCGCCACTCCCTGATCTGCTGTAACAAGGGTGAATCCGATTTGCTGCCCGTCGGACCAGGGATTTTTAATTTTGATTCCGGCTTAAGCTGTATTTTTTCGATTCCGGCTTTGGCTTTCGCATCCAGGTAAATTTTAACCGTAAACCCGGCAATACATGCTTTAAAACAGGCCGATTTTATGAACGCTTCCTGGTAAAGTATTTCAAAACTATCCTTCAGCAGCATCCGGATGGCCTTGTTGTCGGTTTCTATATCTGTATTTTGCAGAACACGGCAAATATGCTCATCGGTTTTTCCGGCAAAATAGGTACAGGCTTTTTTAATACGTTCCTGCAAAGCTTCATACCCTTCAATCATAGGCTGCGTCAGCAGAAACTGTCCGATCTGTGGCCTAAACTTATCGGCCACGCCTATCAGTTCCGTATTCATGGCATTATACATGCCGTTAAAGGCTTCGGCCAGAGCAGGCCGCAACACATGGGCATTTTCCTTAATCAGTTTCTGGCAATGGTAAAAGCGACGCAGAATCAGCGAGAAATCCAGCAACTCGGCCAGCAGGGTCTGCTGATAGGCAATGCGCGAAGCCAAAAGCTCTTTTTCACCCGGGGGATTCATTTCGGCTTCGTCCGAAAACCCTTTTACACTCACGTCGCTTTTAATACAGGTTTGGGAAATGGGCGAACTCAATACCATCCCCTCAAAAGTCTTGCAACGACTCAGCGCCACATATACCTGCCCGTGGGCAAAAGCCGCATTGGCATCGATGATCGCCTTCTCAAAAGTTAGTCCCTGACTTTTGTGAATGGTAATGGCCCAGGCTAATTTTAAAGGATATTGTATGAATTTACCGATCACCGTTTCGGTGATTGCTTTGGTTTCCTCGTTAATGGCGTATTTGTTGTTTTCCCAGGCCAGGGGCTCCACCGGAATAACAGCGTAATCACCATCGCATTTTACATAAATTATATCATCCTCTATACGGGTAATTGTTCCTATTTTGCCGTTATAAAACAGCTTTTCGCGCGAAATGTCGTTCTTCACAAACATCACCTGTGCGCCTTTTTTCAGTACCAGGTCGAAATCGGTGGGGTAAGCGTATTCGGGAAATTCGCCTTCCACCTCCGCCTTAAAATGAAAAGCATGTCCCTTCAGTTGGTTCAGTTTGCTTTCGTTGATGGCATTCGACTGGTAGTTGTGCGTGGTGAGGGTAATATAGCCTTCGTCAGTGCCGGGATTAAATCCGGGAATATACCGCTGGTTCAGGTCATCGAGCGACTGCCGGTCAATTTTGTTGTCACGCACCTTGTTCAACAGGCTGATAAATACATCATCACTCTGACGGTAGATATGTTTCAGCTCAATGGTGGTGAAGTCGGTTTTTTGCAGGGCCCGGCTGCCGAAAAAGAAAATGGTGTCGTAATAGGGCCGGAGCATTTCCCATTCGTCGTCTTTGGCCACGGGGGCCAGTTGTTGCAGGTCGCCAATCATAAGCAGCTGCACGCCTCCGAAAGGCTTGTAGCGGTCCCTGAATCTGCGCAATACCTCATCAATGGCATCCAGTAAATCGGCCCGCACCATGCTGATTTCATCAATCACCAGCAGGTCAAGACTTTTCATGATGTTTATCTTCTCGCGGCTGAAACGCTGTGCGCGGTCGAAGGCATTTTTCTGTATTTGAACGCTATCGCTGTTTGGCCGGGCATCCTGCTCCGGGATATGTGGCCCGAATGCCATCTGGAAAAACGAGTGTATGGTCACCCCACCGGCATTAATGGCCGCCACCCCGGTTGGAGCAACTACAATCATACGCTTGGGTGAAATGGTTTTCAGGTTGCGTAAAAAGGTAGTCTTGCCGGTTCCCGCTTTCCCGGTCAGGAACAGGTTGGTATTGGTTTGCTCCACAAAGTCAAACGCCAGTTGAAGTTGCAGATTCGGGATTTCCTGGGTCATTTGAAGCGTTTAGGATAAAATTTGGGGCGATTGGGTAAATTAAGTGATCAGAGGATGCACAGCATCTTTTGCCGGAATAAACAAGGCAGGGACAAATGCGTTCAAAACTAACTGAGCGAAAATACGAAATTATTCCGGATGGTCTTTGGGTCAGGGGTTAAAGAAATGAGGCAGAATTGGAGACCAGGGTTTTGGTAGGAGTGTGTCTGCACACCTGAGTGCCGGAAAACTCTGAACTCAAGCACCATTTAGTTGCACGAAGGGTGTCTGACACACGTATCACGGCATCAGGCAGCCTGCTGTGTGTCTGTACACCTGAGTGCCGGGAAGGCCTGAATTCAAGCGCCATTTAGTTGCACGAAGGGTGTCTGACACACGTATCACGGCATCAGGCAGCCTGCTGTGTGTCTGCACACCTGAGTGCCGGAAAACTCTGAACTCAAGCACCATTTAGTTGCACGAAGGGTGTCTGACACACGGATCACAACAGCATAAGTCAGACCCCAGTGTGTCTGCACACCTGAGTGCCGGGAAAGCCTGAACTCAAGCACCATTTAGTTGCACGAAGGGTGTCTGACACACGTATCACGGCTTCAGGCAGACATGCTGTGTGTCTGTACACCTGCGTGCGGGGAAAGCCTGAATTCAAGCACCATTTAGTTGCACGAAGGGTGTCTGACACACGAATCACGGCTTCAGGCAGACATGCTGTGTGTCTGTACACCTGAGTGTTGGGAAAGATTGAGTTCAAGCACCCTTTAGTTGCACGAAGGGTGTCTGACACACGGATCACGGCATAAAGCAGACCCCAGTGTGTCTGTACACCTGAGTGCGGGGAAAGCCTGAATTCAAGCACCGTTTAGTTGCACGAAGGGTGTCTGACACACGGATCACGACATAAGGCAGACTTTGGAGTGTTTGTACACCTGAGTGCGGGGAAAGTCTGAATTCAAGCACCATTTAGTTGCACGAAGGGTGTCTGACACACGGATCACGACATAAGGCAGACCCCAGTGTGCCTGTACACCTGAGTGCCGGAAAAGTCTGAACTCAAGCACCGTTTAGTTGCACGAAGGGTGTCTGACACACGAATCCGTGTGCACCTATACCTTGATACCTGGCCTTCTGTTTAGCCTGGCATCCTCCAACCGCGAAGCTACTCAGCCGAATAATAATCCCGCGGAAGCAGATGGTTCAGGTTGGCAATCCCCAGCACGACTATAGCGGTAACTATGGAAGTATGTTCCTGGTATTCGGGGATGCTTTTGTTATACAGATCGCGTTCGGTGTGCCAGATCTCCCCATAATTGAAATTGTAGCCTTTAGTGTCTTCTGTCCCGAAGGTCATGGTGGGCACAGCTTCAACGGCAAATGAACCTGCATCCGTCCCGGCGGCAACCTTCGGACGGGGTTTCAATTCACGCTTTTTAAGCGTAAACGGGAAGTCGGAATTAATGCTGTTCAAGGGTTCACATATTTTCTCCACATCGTCCCACCAGGTTTCGGGCACACTCAGGCTGTTGGCTACGGTAGGCCCGCCGTCGCGGTTAAACATATTGGAAATATTTTTCAGCTTGTCAGGATTGCGTTTTACCCAGCTCTTCGAGCCCAACAGTCCGAACTCCTCGCCGGCCCATAAGCAAACCAGTATGGTCCGTTTGGGTTTCCCGCCGGCTTTCATAATCATCCGGGCCGCTTCCATGGTAGGGGTGGCTCCCGAGCCGTCGTCCACGCCGCCGGTGCCCACATCATAAGCATCCAGGTGGCCACTCATCAGCACATATTCATCTGGGTATTTTGTACCGGGAATACTCCCGATCACGTTATAATATTTTACCGGGCCCGGTTTAAAATGATTGCGGATATCGAATTCGAGGAAGAAATTCCTGCGCTCTTTCGTCATTTGTTCGATGGTGGCATATTGATGTTCGTCCAGTTTGATATCGGGAAGAGAAGGAAGATTATCAAAAGACATGCTGTCGATATTTTTCCGGTCGTACAACACCCGGATAGGAACCGGCGCCGCCTGTATAATCCCCAGAATGCCGGCAGCTTTCATCTGACTGTAAAACAAGGCCGGTTCATCGGCCAGCGTAAGAAGTTCTTTCCTGATGCCATCTTTCCCGGCTTTCTCGTTTTCGGTGTCTATGTCGTGGTTCTGCTTGCGTAGTTCAATGTTTAGGGCAATGAGCGAATCTCTCCTGTGGTTTGCTTTTGATGAAAAATCGATGGGCCAGCCGTCGCTTTTCCCGCTAATCAGCACCCAGGCGCCTTTCATGCGTCCTTTCATACGGTCGAATTCTTCCTGTGTTTTAGGCTCACTTAAAACATGCCCGGTTTGTAATCCTTTGGTTCCGGCAGTGTACGATGGAGTGGCAAAATGCAGATCCATGCCGTTTTCGGCTAATAACTTCCCGAACCAGGGGCCGCGGTTAAAGCCTACCGGCACGGTTCCCGCTTCATCCATCTGCACCTGCATTCCCCACGACCTGAATTCCGAAGCCACCCATTCGGCTGCATTCTCATAGGCGTCCGAGCCTATCGGCCTGCCGCCGAAAGTATTGCAAAGTACATCAAGATGATGCATGGTCTGGTTATCAGTTTTGCCAATTTCAATGATTTTATTGACTACATCCTTTTGCGCCAGGGCCGGACAACTCAACAGGGCCAGTCCACTGAATAATAATAAAGCAAAAAATCTAAACATCAGAAGCGTTCTTAAAATTATGGGGTTCAAACTTATTTATGCAAATGAAAAGGTTTTTCGGATTCAAAAAGCAAAATGAATTTTATTTTTTCGGGCAAAATCCGGAAAGAATTTCATCCAGACTATGTAAACCTTTAGATTGCCGAAAATGCCTTATAAAAAGCTGCCATTCTCCCGTCCCTGGGGAGGAGAATCTGTTTTCGTCACTTTCACTTCCTCCCTCAAACCTCCGTTTTAATATAAATCATGAATTTGTAAAAAGCATGAATGATCAACTTCTCATTACGAAAACCACTTCATAAACATTTTCAGCACCTTAAGCTTTCCCTTATATGGGGCATATCTCACTGTTAAATCCAGCCAGTTGTAACGGGTAGTTATCCCTTTTTCGAAAGTAAAGGTGTCGAACGAATGCTTGCCATGATAAGCACCCAGACCGCTGAACCCTACACCGCCGAAAGGCATACGGTGGTTGGCAAAATGCACCAGGGTATCGTTGATGGTGCCTCCCCCGAAGGAATGACGGGCAATAATGTGCCGGATAAATTTTTTACGCTTGGAAAATACATACATAGCCAGCGGTTTCTCAAACGAACCGATGACGTTGTGAAGCTCCTCTTCCGTTTTGTAACCGATCAGCGGAAGAATGGGCCCGAAAATTTCCTGCTTCATCAGCAGACTTTCCATTTGTGGATTATCAACCAGGGTAGGCGAAAAATAAAAGTCATCCATCTGTATGTCGCCCCCCGATAAAAGTCTTTCACCGGCTATGCTTTTCCTCAAAACCTCAAAATTATGGTGATTGATGATCCTGCTGTAATCAGGTGATTGGCGGATGTTTTCGCCGTAAGAAAGTGTAATCTCCTTTTTACAGTGTTCAATAAAATCCTTTTTTACACTTTCGTGAATAAGCACATAATCGGGTGCAATGCAGGTCTGCCCGCAATTCACGAATTTCCCCCATACTATTCGTTTGGCAGCCAGCTGAATGTCAGCCGTCTCGTCAACAATGCAAGGGTTCTTGCCACCCAGTTCCAGGGTGGCCGGGGTTAAATGTTCGGCCGCGGCTTTGGCCACTATTTTCCCGACGGCTATACTGCCGGTGAAGAAGATATAGTCCCATCGTTCGCGCAGCAGTTTGGCCGCTACGGCAACTTCGCCTTCCACCACCGTCACATGGCCGGGATCGAACACGGCTGTGATGATTTCGGAAACTACCCTGCTGGTATGGGCCGAATGCTCCGACGGTTTTATAACAACGGTATTCCCGGCGGCAATGGCCCCTATCAAAGGCGAAAAAACCAACTGAAACGGATAGTTCCATGGCGCAAGGATCAGCACAGTTCCATAAGGCTCCTTGTAAATCCGGCTGCTGGATGGGAAATTAATCAGCACCGGCAATACACTGCGAGATTTGGCCCAGGAATCCAGTTTCCGGATGGCCAGGTTCAGCTCGGCAATCACAATGCCTGTTTCGGTCATCACCGACTCGAATTCCGGTTTCCTGAAATCGTCGTACAAGGCTTTGGCAATGTCTTTTTCGCGTTCCAGCAGTTCAGAGTACAGCCGCTTCAGCGATCCTTTGCGGAATGCAATGTCTTTTGTTTTCTGACTTTTGAAAAATACTCTCTGATTGTCAACAATGGCTGGGATTTCCATGTTCGGGGAATTGGTGGTATTATAAATATGATTTTGGTTCAATGTTTCGGATTCAAAGTTCCATGTTCCGGGTTCCATGTTCCGGGTTCCGGAAGGACGAGCATTTTTGGAAGGACGACACTCGGTACTTTGGCCGTGGCAATCAGTAAATGGAATCTGGCAGTCGGCACCCGGCACCCGGCATATGTAACCTGACACTCGGAACCCGGCACTTGGCACTAGGCATCTGAAGTCTGGTAGTCGTAACCCGGCACTTGGTCCATGGTAATCAGCAAATTGAACCTGGCAGTCGGCACCCGGAATCCGGCACCCGGCACAAAACCCACTCCTCTCAAAACCCTCGTCAACTCTTCCTTCCTATCATACTCATCCCTCTTTCGGAGATAGCTGTGATGGAAAGTGATGGATTCACTCCCGGATTGGACGAAATCATAGATCCATCGAAGACATACATATTTTCATATCCGAAAACCTTGTTGTTGCTGTCGATTACTCCATCCTCAATGGATTTACCCATGCAGGCTCCTCCAAGAATATGCGCAGTTGATGGAATTCCTGCAAAAACTTCGTTTACCATGATCTGAGGCTTGCCCTTGATTATTTTCGAAAAAAGGTGTGCAACCTCGTGAGCTTCAGGTATAAACGGTGTGGGTGCTTTTCCCGCTTCGATGCGCGTATTAATTCCGAAAATACCTTTTCGCAACTTTAATGTGCTGTCGATATGCTGCATGAAAAGCAGCACGGTACTGCTTCGTCCGAAATCGCGGACAAAAAATACTTTCAGCCAGGTTAAAGGAGCGGTAAACGGCAAAACGATGAGTTTCATTATCCGTAAAAATGGATTTTTCTCGCTCACCATAGGCAGCATGGTAATGCGCCAGAATCCTGAGCCTTCTCCGTAACGGCACGGCTCGAGGTGGCTGTTTTCATCCATTTCAAGGATGGAGCCGATAGCAATTCCCTTATGTAGTTCAAGAGAGCTGTCGGTGGTGGTGGTGTAAATAAGGGCCTCATTGTTGGTGCGTATCATGTCGCCTACCCTTGGGCTTAAGCCGGGCAGTGTGGTTTTTCTGAGTTTCAGCAGCAATGGCACCGTTCCCATCACCCCTCCCGCAAATACCACGTTTTGCGTCCGAATGGTTTTAGAAGCTGAAAAATACGATGTGGATTTCCTGAAAATGATTTCATATCCGTTTTGCCCGTTTTTACCCAAGGGAATTACGGAAGTTACTTCATGTTCGGCCAGAATGCTAACACCCAGTTGCTGGGCCAGGTAAAGGTAATTTTTGTCCAAAGTGTTTTTGGCATTGTGCCGGCAGCCGGTCATGCAGGCTCCGCAATGTATGCAGCCAGTGCGATCGGGGCCCTTGCCTTCAAAATAGGGGTCCTTTACGGTAACGTCAGGTTCACCAAAGTACACGGCTGCTGTAGTCGGTGCGAAATGACCGGATTTGCCAATCTGTTCCGCCAGTTTCTGCATGGCACGGTCGCTTTCGGCCAGCACGGGGTTCACCGAAGCCCCAAGCATTTTCCATGCGGTATCGTAAAAAGGAGCCAGCTCATCTTCCCAGTTTGCCAGCCCGGCCCATGATCCCTTCGAAAAGAAGGGCGACCTGGGTTTGGGAAGCGTATTGGCATAAACCAGCGATCCGCCGCCCACGCCTACGCCGCTCAATGCACTGATATGCCGTAAAAAATTCAGCTTCTGTATGCCGAAACATTTCAATACGGGTATCCAAAGCCATTTGCGAAGGTTCCAGTTGGTTTTGGCAAAATCGACGGCTTCGAATTTTTTCCCTTTCTCAATCACCAATACCGAAAATCCTTTTTCCGCCAGGCGAAGTGCCGAAACCGAACCTCCAAAACCGGAGCCTATTATCACGTAATCATAAGTTTCATTCAGGCTCATCATGGGCTTGGTTATTTGAGTAAAAGGGTAGGTATACAATCAGTTCCGGGTTCCGGCTTTGAAAGTCCGGTTTTTTAAAAAAGTAATTTGTGTATTCTAAAGGAACACATACCACAAGTTATGTCTGTAAGAATATTCTTCTGAAAATCATCTTGCCCATCCGTTTCATCAATTCCAACCATCCTATCAATCCTATCAATCCCTTCAATCCCATCAATCTCTTCAATCCCATCAATCTCTTCAATCCCATCAATCTCCTCAATCCTCGCCTTGTCTCCCCTTCTCCTTGTCTCCTTGTCTCCTTTACTCCTTGTCTCCCTCAATCCCCTCAATCCTCACCCATCTCCCGCAACGTATCCCCGCTCAGCCTGTAAACCGTCCAATCGTCCAGCGCTTTTGCGCCTAATCCTTTATAAAAACAAATCGAAGGTTCATTCCAGTCGAGGCAGGCCCATTCCAGGCGGCCGCAATCCCTTTCAACGGCCAGTTTAGCCAGGTGTTTCAGCATGCTTCTGCCGAATCCTTTTCCCCGCATCTCCGGTTTAATATACAGGTCTTCCAGGTAAATACCGGCCTTCCCTAAAAAAGTCGAATAGTTATGAAAAAACAATGCAAAACCTACCGGCTCACCCTCACATTCCCCAATCAGCACTTCGGCCATTCTCTGTCTGAACAGCGTATTCAACAGCTTATCCTCAGTTGCAACCACTTCGTGGCCGAGTTTTTCGTATTCGCCCAGCTCGGCAATAAACCGAAGAATCAGTTTTATGTCATTCTCTTCCGCTGCCCGTATCTGGAACACCCCCTGCAACGGATTCGTCGCTTCACTCATATTCTGCTAATTAGATTTAATTCACAATTATGTTCTATCCCCTCAACCCTCTATACCTTCTCAATCCCTTCAATCTCCTCAATCTCCTCAATCCCATCAATCACTCCTCCTTGTCCCCCTTTCTCCTTGTCCCCTTGTCTCAAATCAATCCCATCAATCCCATCAATCCTCGCCCCTGCTGCAGTAGATATGAAG